>JAITDF010000433.1 GCA_031282705.1 Opitutaceae bacterium
AAAAGACGCACCTTCCGGGAATCTGGACGCTCAAATCGCTGGCAACCGATACCGCCGTTGCGCGACCTCACGGTCCGAGCCAGACATGTTTATACGGATGATGATCGAGGAGGGTCGGATGCCAGTTTTTCACCGCCGGATGGATGAGAAAGACATGCGTATAGTGGTAGAGCGGGATGCAAGGCGCGGCATCCAGAAGAATCGCCTCGGCCCTCTGGAGCAACGCCGCGCGGACCGCGGGCTCCCCGGTGCGGGCCGCCTGGAAAAGCGCCTGATCGTAGGCCGGATCGCTCCAGCCGGTGTGGTTGTTGCCGCTGCCCGCCGTCCAGATGCCGAGAAAACTGACCGGGTCGATGAAATCCGCAATCCACGCCGAACGGACAAGCTCGTAACGCCCCCCGCGCCGCGCCGCCTGCGCGACCTTGTTTTCCTGGTTGACGAGCCGCACCTCAAGCCCGAGCTCGCGACGCCACATCTCCTGGACGGCCTCGGCCACGGCACGATGACTCTCGGAAGTATTGAAAAGCAACTCCACCGGCGGGGCGCCTCTCCCCCCAGGGTAGCCGGCCTCGGCCAGCAGACGGCGCGCGGCCTCCGGATCATCCGGCACCCATGCGGCGGAAACATAACCACCCGTGCCGGGCGGCGTGAACGCCCGCGCCGGACGCTGCCCGCCACGAAGGATTTTCCCGGTGATGGCCGCGCGATCGACGGCGAGCGCCAGCGCGCGCCGGACACGCTGGTCATTAAGAAAAGGACGCGCCGTGTTGATGCGGTAAAACTCGGTGCCCAGATACGGGTCGATGCGCAACGGCGAAGGCGTGCGCGCCCGGTGCACCTCGATTTTGCCGGGCGGCAACGCCTCGGTAAGATGAAGCTGCCCGGTGCGGAAGGCACGCTCCTCCACCTCGCGACTCTCGATGAAATGAAAATGGATCTCGCGCAAACGCACACGCCCCGCATCCCAATAAGTGGGGGACTTCACAGCCCTGATCTTCTGGCCGGGACGCCATTCGGCGAGATTGAAAGGCCCATTGCCCACGAAACGCCCGGGAACCGCCCAAGCCGTGCCGCGACCCTCCACGGCGCCATGCCGCCCGATGGAAGGCGCATGCACCGGCATGAAAGCAGTGTGCGTGAGCATGGAAAGAAAACGCGGCGCCGGATGCTCCAAAGTGATGCGCAACGTGCGCTCATCAGGCGCGGCCAGACCCACCGCGGCGAAATCCGCCACCCGGCCCCTGTGCCACGCCTCGGCATTTCGGATGACATAAAGCAACGGCGCGCAGTCGGCGCCAAGCGCGGGGGTGAGGATGCGACGGTAGGAAGCCACGAAATCCTGCGCGGTGACAGGCAGCCCGTTTGACCAGCGGGCATCGCCGCGGAGAGTGAACGTGTAAGTGAGGGCATCCGCGGAGACCTCCCATTTCTCGGCCACGCCATCCGGGACAGGCTCAAGCGTCTCGGGATGCTCGGCGACAAGCCCCTCAAGAAAAGCGGAAAGGACATTGAATTCGCCGGTGCCGGTGGCCAGATGCGGGTCGAGGGTGGCGATCTCCGGCCCCGTGCCGCGATGGAGGATCTGCGCGCGGTTGCCGCGCTCGACCTCCGTCTCGCGCGGCGCGCAAGCGGCGGAAAACAGAAGCCCCGCCGCAAAAACGGCCAACACAAAAAAACCGCGCACCCCGCGCGCGGGCCGCAGCCGGCGCGGAAGGCGCGCGAAACGATGCAGAAACAGGGAAAAACGGAACATCATGGAAAAACGGCGGCAGTCTGCCCCCCGCCCGACAGTGTTCAATGCGATAAACCGGACGCACCCCCGCCCCCTTCCCCGCCGCCCGCGCCCGGCTCCGGACGCCATGCCGCCGCCGTGCCGAGCAGGATCCAGAACACGACCGCGCCCATCGGGCCTTCGAGCACCACGCCGAAACACGCGCTGGCCAGGATGGCCCACGCGCAACACCACGGCCCCAGCCCGTCCGCCAGCGCCGCGCCATCGCGCGTGCCCGCGCCCGACCGCGCCGCGCTCCAGGTCCGCCGGGCCATGCAGGCCGCGACCAGCAAAAACGCCGCCAGCCCGGCCGCGCCGGTGCGGGCGAAGATTGATATGAGCAGATTGTGGGGGCTGCGCGTCGTGAACTCCTCGTTTGTGTCCGCGTAGTAGGCGCGCAAAAAATTTTCCGCCAGATCGTGCCCGTAGCCCAGCCCCGTCCAGGGATCGCCCGCGAGGGTTTCGTTGACCACGGTCGTCCACCAGACGGCCCGGAAGCGGTTGTTGTCGCCCTTCGACTCCGCGCCCTCGGCGGTGTAGCTGCCCCTGCCCTGCCAGTCCGCGACCGACACCACGCGCTGGTAAACCCCGTGCAGCGGCGTGCGGGTCCACGGGCGGTTTGCCGCCTGGGCCCAAAGCAGAATCGCCAGCGCCGCCGCCGCGCCCGAGGCGGCCAGCCAGCCGGCGAAGCGCCAGCGGCCCGCCGCGGCCAGCCAGGCCGTGCCGGCGGCCAGCGCGAGCATCGCCGCGCGGTTTTCCGTCGCGACCATGCCCGCGGCCAGCGCCAGGGCCGCCGGCACCGCCCACCAGCGCCGCCGGTCGCGTTCGTATTCAAGAAACCAGGACAGCGCGCCCAGCGACATGAAGGTGCCGGCCAGGTCGCCCTTGAACCAGACCAGCGGCAGCCCGCGCACCGTCAGCGTTTCCAGAAAAAAATCCCGCCGCAGCAAAAACGCCCCGTAAAGCGGCAGCAGCGCCAGGGTGCTCCCCAGCAGGCAGCGCCGCAGCCAGCGCCGGTGCGCCGGCTCCTGCATGGCCTGCTGCGCGACGAAGAAAAACAGCGCGTAATAAACCATCGCGAAATCGCGCAGCGCCATCACGCCGTGGGTGCGCGCGTCGAACGGGAGCCGCACCGTGCTCAGCGCCATCCACAGGAGCAGCGCGAGGTTGAGCCCGTCGCGCCGCAGCGGGAGGCGGCGCTCCCGGGCGCAGGTCCAGACCAGGACCGAAAGCGTCGCCGCCATGCCGGTTTCCGCCGGGAAAAGCGGCAGGCTGCCCGAGACGGTGAGTTGCGCGAACCCGCGGTTGCCGATGATGTAGCCGGCGACGAGCAGGCCGGGCACGAGCGCATTGAACCCGATGGGCGACACGCGCGCCACGATCACGCAGAGCAACGCGCCGCCGGCGGCGGCCGGCAGCAGCGTCTCGCCCTGCGCGATCCAGATGCCGCAGCACACGGCGAAGCCGGACACGGGCAGGGCGAAAAGGATTTCTTTGGCGGAACGGCTCACAAACCACCGATATAAATCCGCGAACCGCCGGGGTTTGAAGGATGAAATTTTTCAGGGCAAAAGCGAAAATCGAAAATCCCCCCGCCGGGCGCAATTCACCACCCCTGCCGCCTTTTGCAATCCCCCGCAAGCATCGGGCACCATAATCGTTCCCGTTCTCTTGCTCGTTCTCGTTCTCGAAATGTTTCGGAAGAGAGAACGAGAACGAGTAACTGATGTTACGCGGCAGCCAGTCTTTTGG
>JAITDF010000439.1 GCA_031282705.1 Opitutaceae bacterium
CGCCAGCTCGCGCTCATGGGCGACATCTCGCAGTTCATGAAGCTGGTGAAACAACGCTTCTCCATCTGGTTCAACCGCAGCCACCACCGCTACGGCACGCTCTGGGCGGAACGTTTCAAGTCCGTCCTTCTCGAACCCAGGGGCCGCGTGCTCGAAACCATGGCCGCCTACATCGACCTGAACTGCGTGCGCGCCGGGCTCGCGACCGACCCGAAGGACTACCGTTTTTGCGGCTATGCAGAGGCGGTGGCCGGCGGCAAATCCGCCCGCGCCGGCCTCGCGCATATCATCGGCGAGGGCGGGCGCTGGCCTGCCGTGCAGGCGGCCTACCGCGAATCGCTCTTCGGCAAGGGCAGCGCGCCCAAGGAGCACGCCGGCGCCATCTCTCCGGAGCAATTTGAACAGGTCCTCAAGGCCAATGCCCGCCTGCCGCTGGCGACCGTGTTGCGCTGCCGGATACGCTACTTCACCGACGGCGCGGTGCTCGGCGGCAGGACCTTCGTCGCGCAACACCTCGCGCACTACCGTCGCAAGCTCCACCGCCGCCGCCACAGCACGCCGCGCCCGCTGCCCGCGCTCACCGACTGGGGCGGCGAATTGACCGCCTTGCGCGGCCTGCGCAAACACCCCTTCGGTGAATGACCGAAGAATCTTGCTGAAAACTCCTTATTGAGGGCAGGTTGAAAAATGGCCGAAGGCGGCAGGGCGGCCTCGGCGCTGCCGCCCCGCCGGCGCTGCCGCGCCTTGGGCATTGCGAAGGGTTTTTCAAACCGCCCTTTTATGAAGGGCAACAATTCTCGGCACCGCCCCTTTCCGCCCTCGCTATTATTTCCAGCTTTTTTTTGCAAATAGGATAAAAGTATCCCAGATAATTCCGTCATTGCCATGACCGCTCCCCCAAAACTGCTTGTATTGCCGATTGCCATCATGATCGTGGCGGCGTCCTTCTGGTTTCTCACCCGGCGCGAAACACCGCCGCCCGCCCGCGCCGCCACCACTGTCCGCCCCGCCGCGCCCGCGCCTGCCGCCCCGCCGGCCAGGACCGAAAAGACCACCGCCCCCGACGGCGCCACTCCCGCCGCCGATGCCGCCGCTCTTGCCGATGCCCTCGCGCATGTCCGCAAAGGCGACCCGTTTGCGTTCGCGCTGCCCGGCGGCCTCCATGCGTCCGGCACCGTCAACGTCGTCACACTTCGCCCGGACGGCACCCGTTATGCCGGCGGCAAACTCGACGGCTGGCGGCACGCCTCGTTTTTCTTCTCCCTGAAGGACGGCCTGCTCTCCGGCGACGTGCTCGTCCACGACGACGAGCGCGCCTTCGTCCTCGCCGGTTCCACCGACGGCGCGGCCGGCGCCGTCTGGCAGGAAAAACGCCTCGACGAAGTCATCTGCCACCCCCTGCTCTCCGCCGCCCGCGCCACGCCCCAATCATCGCCGGACGCCGAAGCCGCCGCCCCGGTCCCGCGTGGAGCACCCGCGCCCGCCTATGAGAGCCGCCCCGGCGCGCCCGTCGTTCTTTTTCTCTGTTTTGAGGGTGCCGTGGTCGAGGGCACGCAGTGGAACGCCGCCCGCACCGACGGCGAACCCATCGTGGTCGCGCCCGCCGGATTTTCCGATTCCGGCATCCATGACATCTGGCAGCGCGTCAGCGAGGATTACGCGCCGTTCAACGTCAACGTCACCACCGACCCCGCCGCCTACGCGCGCGCCGCGCCCGCCCGCCGCGTCCGCTGCATTTTCACGCCCGATTCCAAATGGTATGCCCCCGACGGGAATGTCGGCGGGGTGGCCTACCTCTCCGTCCTCGGGCTGGATGGCGACATGTGGCCCTGCTGGGTGTTCAACACCAACTTGAGCGCCGCCGCCGAGTCCGCCTCGCACGAAATCGGCCACACCTTCGGCCTGCTGCACGACGGACAGCGGCAAAAAACCGCCAACTCCAGCGAAGACGGCGAATACTACCACGGCCACGGCACCGCCCCCATGCGCTGGGGCCCCATCATGGGCAGCTCCTACGGCAGAGACATCACCCAATGGAGCAAATGCGAGTATGCCGACGGCGTGAACCGCAGCGGCACCGGCAACACTTTCCTCGCCACCCCGCAGGACGACATCGCCCTCATCGCCAATTACAGGCTCCCCCGCCCTCCGCTCACCCTCATCGCCCCCGGCTTCGTGAACGACGGCATCGGCGGCACCCGCGCCACCGCCGCGCCCATCGGCCCGATTTCCGAAGGCATTATTACCAGCGCCACCGATGCCAACTTTTACCGCCTCGTCGCTCCCTCCGCGCGCACCGTCATGTTCTGGGCGCATCCTTATTTCGACCCGCCCGATTCCAATCTCGCGATCTCCCTCGAAGTCCAAAACGCCTCCGGCGCCACACTCGCCACCTTCGGCGGCGCGGATGATCCGAATAGCACTAATACTCGCGACATTCTTTCCGCCACCGGCTCATTCGCTTTTTCCAGCGGCACCTATTTCATAAAAATCTCCGGACGCGGCTGCAAAAATCCAGCCATTGATGGATTCTCCTCCTATGGCAGCATTGGAAGCTATTATTTTTATGGGCTTCACGGACGTTTTCCCTTTGAAAACGGCACTGAGGGCTGGGGCACCGGCTACCCCGTCATTACCAGCCAGCACAGTGGCTACGCCGCCACCCTTTCCTATGCTGACGGCGCACTTGGCCCCTCCCCCGTCACCATCGCCGTCACCGCCACCGGCGTTGAGCCGCTCACCTACCGCTGGCAAAAAGAAAACCGCTTCCTCGCCGACGGCCCGCGCGGCGACGGCGCCATCATCACCGGCGCCACCACTGCCACGCTCACCATCACGCATCCCACCACTGCCGACCTCAGCGGCCCCTACGGCATCCTCGTCACCGACGCCAACGGCCTCACCTCCTACGGCGTCCACACCGTCATTGACGTCAACTGGCCCCCCGCCCCCGTCATCACCGCCCAGCCGGTCAACCACCTTTCCAACACGCCCGGCTCGCCGCCCGACACCCTCACCTTCACCGTCGCCGCCGACTCCGCCGCGCCCGTTTCCTATCAATGGTTCAAGGACGGCATCCCGCTCACCGACACCGGCCGCTACTCCGGCGTCACCACCGGCCCTCGCCATCACCGATGTCACCGACGCCGACGCCGGCGCGCGCTACACCGTCCGCGTCACGGTCCCCGGCGGCGCGCACACCACCAGCGCCGGCGCCACCCTTGAGCTGTCGCCGGTCGTGGTCATTGAACCCGCTGCGCCCCTCGTCGTCGAAAGCCACGACAT
>JAITDF010000506.1 GCA_031282705.1 Opitutaceae bacterium
GGCGGCAGTCTTGGTGGCGGTGACTTCGGCCAGGCGTCTGCCTGCGAGCGGCTCGACGGCCATGAACACATTGCAGGCGCCTTTGCGTTCATATTCGTAATCATAGCGAAACGGCCGGCCTGGTTGCGCACTCAAGGGCACGCGTGTCCCGCCTATGAGCTGCCGGGACGTCTCGTCCATGCACACCACCGGACGGCCCGGATCCTCCGGGCGTTTGCAGACTTCAAGCACCTGCTCCATGCGCGCGACAAACCCGCCGCTTTTGCCCGGTGCCATGACCCGCCGGGGCGTTGCCCCGGGTCAACATGTCTATAGGTCTTTCCGCCTTCCCGCAAAATTTCTCTCGCCATCCCGCCGGAAGCCGGATGCACTCGTGTCCGTTTTTTCATGACACATCCCCTCATCCCTCCCCCGGTTCACGCCTCACACGCCTCACATTCCACCACCCTCAAACTCCCCTCCGTATTCATCCAAACCAAACATCCATGAGCGCCATCAATCGGTTCCTCCTCCAAAACAACCTCCGCATCGCCAGCAACCCCTGCGTGTCGCCGGACTTCTGCCTCGACTGGCCCGCGCTGGCCGCGAAGCTCGGCTCCGACTCCGCCGGCGTGCACGAATGGCCCAAGAGCCGCTTCACCACCGCCGCCGGCGAGTGGACCCTGCTGGAGGACACCGCGACCGGCGATTGCGCATGGAAACTCGCCCCCGCCCCCGAAATCACGGCATCCGCCGCGGCAGGGATTCTCGCCGAAGGCAGACCGCTCGCCGCCACCACCGCCGCCGACGCCCCCGCCGCTGGCGGCGCGATGGTGTTTCCGGCGACCTTCGCCAACCTGCTCGCATTAAAAAACCTGGTGCAGGAGCACAATCCCGCCTCGACCCTTTTCCCGACCGCCTCGCAAAAACTCGGGCAAAGCACGCTCGGCATCGGCGCGCGCTTCACCACGCTGCACTGGCCCGCCGTCGAATGGGCGATGAGCGCGCTGGGCGCGGGCATGACCGCCAACCAGAACTCCATCCCCCGCGAACTTGTCTATGACGTGGACGCGATGCTCGCCGGCTCGCTCGACACCGTGCCCTTCCCGTTCATCGGCACGAACGTGCCGGAGGGCCACCAGGGCCAGAGCGTCGAAGGCATGAGCCACGGCTGCGTGCTCTCGAAACTGCGCACCGGCTTTCACCGGCGCGGCATCGCCTGGAGCTTCAACGCCGACCACCAGCCCATCGGCGGAAAATTCGACGCGCGGGAGGACCGGCTCGTCAACGGCTGCGTGCTGGCCAGCTACATCACCTTCGACCTCTCGCCGGAGCTTGCGCAGACCACCGTGCCGGCCGACGCCGCCGGCTGGGTCGCGGCCAATGTGCCGCCCGCCCTGGTCGCGAGCGTGCGCGCGCGCGTCGCCGCCGCCGGCCTGCGGCTGGACGGGGCGGAATTGTCCCGCCTGCTCGCCTACGTCTGGCCCGCGATGAAAAAGATGAAGGCGCGCGACGAAAAATATCGCGCCGCCCGCGAACGGCATTTCACCACCGCCGCCGGCCGCGGGTATCTGCGCGAACTGTCCATCGACGAACTGCCCGGCCTGACCACGCCCGGGACGACCGCGATCATGCTCGCGCTCTGCGAGGCACTCGGCATGAAAATCAACTTTGTCGCCCCGGCCTTCGGCTTTCAGAAAAACATGCCCTGCCCGGACAACGCCGCGCTGCGCGCGCTCATCGAAAAACAGTGGCGCGTGTGCGAAAAATTCGGCGCGAGCATCGGTTTCCATTCCGGCTCGGGCAAGTCCGCGGAAAACTACCAGGTCATGGGCGCCGTCACCGGCGCGCACCTCGAAATCAAGACCAGCGGCCGCTACACCTACGAGATGGGCCGCGCGCTCTTCGCCTCGCAAAACCCCGCCGACCAGGCGCTCTGGCGCGACTGGCACCGGTTCACCGCCGGCCTCGCGCTCAAGGGCGCGTTCAGCGCCGATGCGACCGAGCGGAAAATGGCGCGCTCCTTTGTGGCCGACGCGCTGGAGAAGGCGGGGAAGCCGTCCGACGTGTTCGCGGGCGAGGCGTCCGTGCGCGCCGCCATCGAGTCGCTGCCGCCGAGCCCGGAGCACATGTTCTGGTTTGAATACAACTTCCTCTACGTGCTCGCCGCCGGCGGCCGGGCGGAGAAAGCCGCGCTGGGCGACCACTCGCCCGCGGGCTACCGGCAGCGCGCGCGCTTCTATTCGGTGAGCGACGAAGGGCGTCTGCTCTATGCGAAAAACGTGGCCGCCTACATCGTGTTCCTCGCGGAAAACACCGGCCTCGCGCCCAGGGAAACCTGCGCCGCCGCCCGCGCGAAACTCGCCGCCCTCGCCACCCTCGGCGCGCTGCTCGACGACATCGGCTGAGCGGGCGGGCGGAGCCCGAAACCCGATTCGGGGGGGAATTTCCTTGATAGTATTCCGGGCGTGAATGACGGTGCGCCCGGAATGGGAAACCCAAAATGAAATCCAGAGTCACGCTTCGCGATATCGCCAGACTGTCCAAGGTGCATTTTTCCACCGTCTCCCTGGCTCTGCGCAACAGTGCGAAAATACACCCCAGGACCAGGGAGCGCGTCCAAATGGCCGCATCCCGGCTGGGCTATGTTCCCGACGCCGCCCTGCAATCCCTGGTCGCCTACCGGAAAAGCGTGAGGGTTCCCCCTTATCAATCAACCATTGCCTGGATCAACAACTGGGAAAAACGCGAGGAGCTGCGTTCGGTAAAATCCTTTGATGAATATTACCACGGCGCGTTCGAGCGGGCGTCCGCGCTGGGATACAAGCTGGAGGAATTCTGGACGCGCGATCCCAAAACCAGCCCCGCGCGGCTCGCCGCGATTCTCCACGCGCGCAACATCCGTGGTTTGGCCGTCGCCCCGCAGGAGCACGCCGGCACCAAGCTCGAACTCAATTTCGACGGCTTTTCCGCCATCGCCTTCGGCTACAGCCTCCAGCCGGTGACCCTGCACATTGTCACCAATCACCAGTTCATGTCCATTATCCGGCTGGTGAAAAAGTTGAGGGAGATGGGCTACCGCCGGATGGGCTTGTATTTGAGCAATGACTGGGATAACAAGGTGAATCACGGCTTTATCTCAGGTTTCATGACGGCCCAAAATGAAATCCCCAAGCCCGATCGCGTTCCACCCTATCTCACGGACGCATTCACCGCCCCGGATTTCATTGGGTGGATAAAAACACGCAACCCCGATATAATCATCACCCAGAGCATCATTCGTCAGGTCATCGGATGGCTGAAAGAAGCCGGCATGGCCGTGCCCGGCGACATCGGACTGGCCGATCTGTGCGCACGGCCCAGTATTCCTGATGTGGCGGGAATCTATCAGAACGATCACCTGATTGGGGCCACCGCCATTGATGTTCTTGTCGGCATGATGCAGCGCAACGAGCGGGGGCTGCCGGACACCATTGTATATACGCTGGTGGACGGCGTCTGGCAGCCGGGCGACACCGTGCGGGCGCATTGACAATCCCGTCCTGAAACCGCGCGGGTGCGCCCGCGCCTATTTCCCCAAGTTCAATGGCGCATCCATCTTCGGGGCCTTGGCCCCGGCCATTTTGTAGAGGGTCCCCCGCAATCCCCACGCCATCTTGGTTCCATTCACATCACCCTGCGGCCCGGCGCGGGACGTTCTCCGTTCTTTTAGATAAAGATCATTCGGACAGATATAATATTTGTCGGGAAAGGACGAGAAGCCGCCGTCCTTGCGGCGATACCGGCCAAGCTCCGCCAGCGCCGCCTTCAGCACCATGTTCAATTCGCCGGGGCTGATCTCTTTTTGGGTTTCCCTGATTGTGTCATTTAACAAATCCACCACATTGCGTATGTAAAATATCCTGTCAGTGCCCTGATTCTTGTGAAACCACGCCAATGCCCGGTTGCGCAACGCGTCCGCCCCCGGCAGCGGGCGTTTCACCGCCTTGCAAAACAGCGCCAGCTTGAACGCCCCGGACAATCGCACCAGCTCGTCCCCGCCGCCGATCAAGCCGATTTCCGCGTCCTGGCGTGCCGTCACGTTGCGGAGGGCGGCGTCAATCAAGGCATCCCTGAGCCCGGGCTCCTGCATCAGGATGAGCTCGGCTTGGGATTGCAGGTTGTCCAGGGCGGTCCATGCGTGATGCCAGGGCCGCTGGTCAAGCCATGCTGAAAACGCCTCCGGGGAGGCGAGATGATCCGGAACCGATGCGGCGGTTTTGCCGGGCAACGGATAAAGCGGTTTGGCGTTGAACATCCTTAACGTGCCGGTTGAGAACGAAAGCGCCCTCCCCATGGTCCGGCGGTCATTTTTCATGCCGGGATAATCGGGATCGGAGAAAAATCCGGTTTCGGCATCCTGCCGGGACTGGAAATACTTCACAAATCCTGCTTTTATCGATGCCGGCAGCCTGTCCAGTTTGCCGGCATCCCGTATCATGGTTATTGCCATGTGCGTGGATTGTATATCAGGGCCGTAGGATTCCTCCTCGAGGTTTCTTTTCAGGCTCAGGCTCTCAAAGAACCCGCCGCTTGCGGGGTCATAAAGCCCGCCCAGCCATGGAATCACTCCGCCAAAAGCTGCTTCCATCTCGGACAGGGTTCGCTGGATCTGCGATGACTGGGATCCGCCAGGCTCAGGCTTGCCGGCATCCGCGCCACGCGCGGGCATGGCGCAGAAAATATAAAACAGCGCAATCAGTGCAGGATTTATTTTATTCATGGGTTGCTGTGAGATTCCAATTTGGCCGGCTTTCCAAACGGCCCCGCCCCGTGGCCTCCATCGGCTGATTTTTATCGCGCAAAGTGCGCCCCTCCCGCCATGCGCCATTTACCAGCACGCTCCATTGCTGCGCGGGGACGCCCCGGTCAAAACGATGAAGCATATCGATCAACAGCTCAACCGC
Source organism: Opitutaceae bacterium (assembly GCA_031282705.1). GTDB lineage: Bacteria > Verrucomicrobiota > Verrucomicrobiia > Opitutales > Opitutaceae > Termitidicoccus. The sequence continues at coordinate 4,926 of JAITDF010000506.1, forward strand.
CTTGGCCCCGATCAATGCCGATGGCTCGGAAAGGCCCGAGGTGCCCGCATCGTCCCCGGAACCGGCCAGGGAAAGGAATCCGGTGTCCGTCGGGACGGCGACTCCCATTTCCGCCAGCCATTCCCGAATGTCCGGCATGGTTGAGATAACCACGTCGGGGTGATTGCGCCAGTACCAGTTTTTAAATAAGGGATGATTGATATTGTCTTCAATGAGCGCGGGCAGACGCTCCCCCGTCCGCATCCGTTGCTGTTCACCCCAAAAGGAGGATGCCCAGTTGTCCCCCGAACAGCGGTCGCTTTCGGAAGCGACGACCAGACCGATTCTCCGGTATCCAAGATTCATTAATTTGCGAACCGCCAACCCCATGTCCTTGAATTGATTCCACGCGACAAGATTCAGTTGCGGGGTTGAGAGGGCATGACCGAGGGTCACGGCCGAAAACCGGTCAAAATTAAAATCCAATGCGGTTCTCGCGCGGGGTTGCGGCGCCACGATGATCCCTTGGATATTGCGTGCATGGAGTATGTTTCCAATGCGCGCGGGAGTCATCCCGGCCTGCAGCAGGCAGTGATCTTCCATCTGATATCCCAGTTGCGCCGCCTTGGCGAGGGCGCCTGCGTGATAGGAGGCAAACACCGGTGAAGACTTCCAGCTTTCCCCGTTTTTGTCATTGGAAAGCCAGGCCAGCGAGGCCTGGAACTCCGGGGCGTGCATGCGCTTCCTGTAGGACGCCAGTCCCGCCAGATACGGATCGGGTGTGTAGCCGAGCCGCATTGCGATGCCGCGCACGATTTCGGCGGTCTTCTTGGGGATGCTGGGGTGCCGGCGCAGGGCCAATGACACCGTTCCTTGGCTGACGCCGGCGCGCACCGCAACATCCCTCTGCGTCGGGCGGGTGGCTGGCGGGAGTGATGATATATGAGAAACCATGTGAAAATGGAAAAAGTGTTTGCGGATGTCAGGAGGCTTGCAGTGGCGATGCGAAGTGAAGGCAAACAGTGCTCCGGATGTAAATGGCCGTGAAATTCAAACTATTGAAATCCCGTGCGCCGCCCTCATGATCGCCAAGTCAGCCGAACGCGACGGCGAAAAGAAGACGTCCGTCCGGGCGGGCGCGCATGTGGAGCGGACGGCGCGGGCGCTGGAACGGGCCTTCGTCCCGGAAGAGGGCTCTTCAACGCGGTCAACCACCCGCGCGTGATCACGGCCTGGCTGTGGTTGCAC
>JAITDF010000511.1 GCA_031282705.1 Opitutaceae bacterium
GCGGGCGCAGCAAGGGCATCCGGGGTTTGAAAATCGACGGACGCGAAATCCCCGGCAACGTCATCCCGCCCGCCGCCCCCGGCGCCACCGTGCGGATCGAGGCGGAAATAAGCTGAGCGAAGGAGAGGGACGCTTTCCTCGTTTGCATTCAGGATAACTGCGTCCGCGCCCACCGGGGACGCGCGCATGTGTTCCCCGGTGGACGGAGAAGTCGGACGGGAAAGTTGTGTTTACGTAAACAAAATGGCATGTTTTCCTATGGATTCATCAAGCCCTTTCATACGCCATGCCTTCCCTCCCGCCCCCTGTCACGCTCCGAGATATTGCGGAACGAGTCGGCCTCTCGCGCATGTCCGTCTCATGTGCGTTGCGCCATTCGCCGCGTGTCAAAAAGGAAACAGCCGAACGCATCCGGGCGGTTGCCAGGGAGCTTGGCTATTCGCCAGACCCGAGAATGGCCGGCGCGATGGCGCGCGTGCGAGAAACAAAATTCAAAACGTTGGAGCCTGTGGCCTGGCTCAACGGCAACCTGAATGCCCGCGCGTATTCCGAATACGCCTGGCTCGCTCCCTACCGGGAAGGCGCCGCCGAACGCTGCCTGGAACTCGGCTACAAGCTCGACGATTTCTGGTTGCGCGAGCCGGGCATGACCGACCGGCGCATGTCGTCGATTCTTGCGAATCGCGGCATACGCGGCGTGATCGTCTGTCCCTCGGTGCTGCCCTATGTCCCGCGTTTGAGGCTCGACTGGAGGCATTTTTCCAGTGTCTCGCTTGAAACCGCCGTCCTCGCGCCGCGCCTGCACCGCGTGGAGGCGGATTATTATCACAACATACAACTCGCCCTCAAGGTGCTGCGGCGTGTCGGCTACCGGCGCATCGGGCTGTTTTTGCAAAATCAGGAGCAGCAGCGCTCGCACCACAAGTATATCGCGGGGCTTTTATATTTTCAGTCGGGCATTCCCACGCGGGAGAGGGTGCCCTATTGCGGCTATAAACTTTTTGAATCTGGGATGCTCAAGGCGTGGCTTGACAGGACGAGGCCGGACGTGGTGCTTGCTCATCACAGCAAGGTGTTGGCGTGCGTGAGGGATTTCGGGCTTCGGGTGCCGCGGGAAATCGGGATCGCGCATCTCTCGCTCGACGGCGATTGCGAGGACTGGGCCGGCATCTGGAAGCATAAGCGGTTGATCGGCGCGCAAGCGGTGGAACAACTGGTATCGATGATGCAAAACCAGCGCAAAGGGCTGCCCAGGGTCGCCTGCGAAACCCTTGTGCCCGGTGAATGGCGGCACGGCAAAACGCTGCTGCCGCATGTGAAAAAATAAAGGGCGGCAACAAACAAAAACGTCCAGCCCCCCTCCATGAATAAACCGGCGCATCCACTTTCTGATATGAAACCGGCTGGCTACCGGGGAGTGCCGGTCATTTCGAATTCCAGCACGCCGCCCCTGACGATGTCGGCATGCTTCAGGAACCGGCCATCAACCGGCCTGCCGTTCAGCTTGACTGACTTCACATAGATATTTCCGGGCGTGAGGTTGTGCGCAAGCACGGTGAAGGTTGCCTTTTTGGGGAATGTTATATTGAGCGTGCTCTTTTTAAAGAACGGGCGTCCGATCACATATTCGCCTGACGCCGGAGTCACCGGATAGAAACCGAGCGCCGTGAAAACGTAGAGCGCCGACATCTGGCCGCAATCGTCGTTGCCCTCCATGCCGTCAGGTGTCGTGCGGAAGTATTTTGTCATGACATCGGTCACGATGCGCTGCGTTTTTTCCGGCTGCCCCACCCATGCGTAAAGATACGGATAGTGGTTTTCCGGCTCATTGTCATAGGCAAAGTGGCCGCCGCCAAAATTCTCGTCGAGTTTCGAGATGAACTCCTCCCGCCCCATCAATTCGAGCAGGCCCGGGATGTCGTGCATCACGCAAAACAAATAGGTCCACGGGCTGCCCTCGGTAAAGGCGCGGTAGTCCTTCGGGTCGCCTTCGAAAAATGCGCCGCCAGCCAGGCGCGCCTGCATGAAACCGGTGTCGGGATTGTATAAATTGCGATAGTTTTTCGAACGTTGCATGAAAAACGCATGGTCCTTTTCCCTGCCCAGGCCTTTTGCCATTTGCGCGACACAATAGTCCTCGTAGGCGTATTCGAGCGTGTTGGAGACGGATTCGTTTGTCTTGTCCGCCGGGACGTAGCCAAGTTCCTTGTAATAGGTCAGCCCCGCGCGGGCCTCATAGGAGGTCCAGGCCGCGCGGTCGGCCCAGCGTTTGTCCGTGTCGCCGTCGGGCGGCGTCATCGCGTTTTTATAAATCGCCTCGTAGGCTTTTTTCACGTCGAAATCCCGGAATCCTTTTACATACGCGTCGGCCACGACCGGGTCGGCGGGCGTGCCGATCATGATGTTTGTGTAGGTCGGGTTCGGCCACTTGGGCATCCATCCTCCCTCCTCATGCATCTGCACGAGCGATTGCACCATGGGCGACACATGCTCCGGAGCGGTGAGCGTCAGCAGCGGGTGCAGCGCGCGGAAGGTGTCCCAGAGCGAGTAGTCATTATACGAGACCCCCTTGTGTATTTTTTCATCGAAAGGGCTGTAGTATTTTCCGTATTCGTCGAAACGGCGCGGAAACATCAGCGTGTGATACATCGACGTGTAGAACAGCACCTGCCCGTCATCGGCGCCGCCCTCGGCGATCACGCGGCCGAACGCGTCATTCCATTCCTGTTTTGTTTTCCGCACCACGCCGTCGAAGTCCCAGCCGGGTATTTCACGCCGCAGATTTTCACGCGCCTGCCCGATGCTGATGAACGAGGAGCCTATGCGAACCCGGACGGGCGTGCCGTTGCGCGCCGGAAACGTCACGATGGCTCCCGCGCGTTCCCCCGTCACTTCCCTGCCGGCAGAAAAACAGGCCTGCGGTTTGCCGGGATTGTTGGTGGATTTCCATGTCTGCGCCGAAGTGAATGGGGTTTCAAATTGCATGACATAATAGCCTTTGAACTTTTCAAGCGCGGGGCCCATGGGCCGGCCTCTGTGGTGATTGTGGCGCCCGGGATTATAGCCGGTGATTTCCCTGCCGTCGTCAGAAACGCGCAGCCAGCCTTCGTGACCGGGCACGCGGCTTATTTCCACAAACAAGTGCGCGGCGTCTGTATCGGGATAGCTGAAGCGGAACAGGGAGCAGCGCGAGGTGGCCGCGATCTCGGTGCGGATGGTGTCGGCCTCCGTTCTTCCGGTTTGTATTGAATAATAATAGGGCCGCGCATCCTCGGTTCCGTCTTTCATGGGCGCGCCGCGCTCATCGAAAAGCACCCTTGGCACGCCGATTTGCGGCATGATGGTGATGAAGCCGTAATCCGACATCCACACGGTGGGTTGATGCGTGCCCATGAAGCCGGCGAGGGTGCGTTGCTCGTGGCGGTAGGGCAGCATGCTGATTCCGTTTTCTTGGGTCATCGGCGTCCACTGTGTCATTGCGAAGGGCGGCGACACCCAGGGGCAGACGCCGCCATAAGCCGACTTGTGCGGCCCGGTCGTGCCGATGAGCACGTTGACCCGGTCCGCCAGATCGGGGGCGACGGCGGCGGGAAGCATCGC
>JAITDF010000629.1 GCA_031282705.1 Opitutaceae bacterium
CGCCAGGGCAATGCCTCCACACACCATGCCATAATAATTTATCAACACCGCTAATTTCCACCTTGACTGATTATCCTCATAGCAGGGACAGGTTAAAAACGAAAGATAAGACTGAAATCTCCGGCCATTCATAATGGGCACGCTTGAAAACGCATGGCCTTGAAACCGGCGGCGGAGCGGGCGGGCGCATTCAGCGCACCCGCAGCGTGCCGCCTTCGTAAGCCAGGCCGAGCGGGGGGATCTCGACCGCCTTGCGCGCGCCCTCTTTTCTCACGCGCCCGGCGATCCACGCGTCGTGGCCGCAGTCGCGGGCCGCGGCGGCCACGGCGGCGGCGATGTCCGGCGCGACATAGGCGGCAAACCCCACGCCCTGGTTGAATGTGTTATACATCTCGCGCAGGGAAATGGGGCCCGCGTCGGCGAGGAATTGAAAGAGCGCGGGCGCGGCGCGCGGCGCGGTGATCTCGTAAACAAAGGGCTCCTCCAGCCGCATGAGCTTGCGCCAGCCGTGGCCGGTCACGTGGGCGGCGTAGTTGAGCTTGAGGCCGCGTTGCTGGCAGGCGCGCACGAAGTCCGCGTAGATGGCCGACGGCGCCAGGAGCGCCTCGCCAAAGCTCCGCGCGTCGCCGTGGCCGACGGGCGTGAGGTAGCCTTGCGGGAGCCGGGCGGCGATTTTGCGGCAGAGCGTGAGGCCGTTGGTCTGCACGCCGGAGGAGGCGAGAAAGACGATGGCGTCGCCCTCGCGCACGTCGCCGGTGACGCGGAGCGGTTTCGGCGAGATTTTCCCGATGGCCGAGCCGGCGAGCACGATCGCGCCGGGGTGGACGATGTCGCGCAGCGCGGGCGTCTCGCCGCCGCCCCAGACCGCGCCGGCGCGGCGGCAGCCCTCGGCGAAACCCTCGACGAGCGCGCGGGCGCGGGCCTCGTCGGCGAACCACGCGGCATCGCCGACGGCGGCGTGCATGGCGACGGAAACGGGCAGCGCCCCGCAAGTGACGAGGTCGTTGACGATGGTGGCGACGGTGTCGATGGCGATTTCGCGGTAGAAGCATTTGCCGCCGCCCGCCGCGCCGCCGGTGGCCTCGTAGTAGGCGTCGGCGACGAGGTTTTTGGTGCCCAGGCCCTCCTCGACATGGGCCAGAAAGTGGTCGGCTGCCTCGATGAGGTAGGCGCTTTCGCCGCGCACGGACGCGGGCTCGGCATAGCCGTGCGCGGCGAGCAGCCCGGCGGTGCCGCGCGCGGCGCGCTGGCAGGCGCGCTTGAACGCGTCGAGTTGATCGTAGCTGACGCCGGAGGATTCGTAGGAGAGCGACATGCGAGGAGTGGAGGCGAATGTAGAGGAAAGAACGGAGCATGGGGAAGCGCGGATTTGCGCGCGGCGCCGGCCCGGGGCCCGGGGTGGGTTGAAAGCAAGGCCGGCCGCTCTTTTCGATGCGACCGCAAAGCCCCGGCGGGGCGGCGTGCCGCGGCGCCGGCGCGGCGACTGACGTCTCCATGATTGCGGTCGCGGGGGCGGCGCGTTTTTTTTGCCCCTCTCCACATCACATGGCATCCGCACCCGAATGGCTCACGCTCACCGGCGCCCGCCTGCGCAACCTGCGCGGCTTCGACCTGCATCTCCCGCTTGGCCGCCTCGTCATGGTCGCCGGCCCCAGCGGCGCGGGGAAATCCACGCTCTTCCGCGACCTCCTGCATCCCGCCGTCTCGCACGCCATCAAGACCGGCGCCGCCAGACTCGCCGGCCCCGCCTTTGTCAAAGCCACCGGCTTCGCGGACGAGTCGTCGGCGGAGGCGGAGGCGGAGGCGTCCGGCGGCCGTGGGCGGGCGGCAAAAAAGCCCCCGCCCTTCGATCTCCTGCTCAACGCCCACGCGTTCCGCTCCGTCATCGAGGTGGACCAGTCGCCCATCGGCAAGACCCCGCGCTCCACGCCGGCCACCTACCTCGGCATCTTCGACCGGATCCGCCAGTTTTTTGCCAGCCTGCCCGAGTCGAAAATCCGCGGCTACACCGCCTCCCGCTACTCCTTCAACACCGCCGGCGGCCGCTGCGAGGCCTGCGCGGGCGCGGGCCGCATCAAACTCGAAATGGCCTTCATGCCCGACACCTACCTGCCCTGCGACGACTGCCGCGGCGCCCGCTACGCGCCCGAGCTTTCCGACATCACCTGGAAAGGCAGAAACATCGGCCAGGTGCTCCGGCTCACCTTCGACGAAGCCGCCGCCTTTTTCGACTTTCACCACCAGCTCTCGCAAACCTGCCGCCTCATGGTCGATTGCGGCCTCGGCTACCTCACGCTCGGCCAGTCCTCGCCCACGCTCAGCGGCGGCGAGGCCCAGCGCCTGAAGCTCGTCACCGAACTCTCCCAAGGCCTTGCGACCGTCAAGGAACGCTCGCGCGGCGAACCGCCCCGGAACCTCTACCTCCTGGAGGAGCCCACCATCGGCCTGCACCTGAGCGACTGCGAAAAACTCATCCACGTGCTGCACTCGCTCGTTGACCAAGGCCACACCGTCGTCGTCATCGAGCACCACCTCGACCTTCTGGCCGAGGCCGACTACATCATCGAACTCGGCCCCGACGGCGGCCCGGCGGGCGGCGAGCTGCTCTACCAAGGACCGCTCCCCGGCCTGTTGAAGGTGAAAAACTCCCCCACCGCGCCCTACCTGCGCGCCAAACTGGGGAGCATGA
>JAITDF010000748.1 GCA_031282705.1 Opitutaceae bacterium
TGCGTGCGCTCCACGCTCACGTAGCACGCGGCCACGCCGGGCTGCGCGGCCAGTTCGCGCGCCCACGAGAGCAGGAAGGTGGTCTTCCCCGTCTGGCGCGGCGCGTGGAGCATCCAGTAAAGTTCGTCGCGCACATAGCGGTGCAGTTGCGCGCCCTGCAAACGCTCCCCGGGCGGCAGCATGTAGTGGCGTTCGGGGTTGCAGGGGCCGGTGGTGTTGAAGAAGCGCATGGTTCGCACCGGATAAAACCCGCCCGCCGCCCAAAGGCAAGCCGGGGCCGCCGCCCTCCGCGACGAGGAACGCACCGCCGCTCTCGACACCCTCCGCCTCATCGCCCCCAAAAGCCGCCAGGCCCGCATCATTCTCCGCGAAATGAAACAACCGCTCAAATAACCATGCAGGCTTCGCCGGCAGTTTAAATTTAAGACCAAACCCACGCCACCGGAGCCTTAAACTTAAACTCCAACCTCCAAACTTATACTCACTTGTCACTCACTACCCGCCACTCGCTGCTGATTACTCACCACTCACCACTCTCACTCGCTACTAAACCAAATTTTTAGAACTTCCTCAAATAGTCTTCCCAACCACCGCCGCCCCGCCAACATTCCCGCCTTTCCCGCCGTCTCACCCATTCTCCTCCATCCTCACCCGTTCCCACCCGCCATTCCCTCCTTCCCCTCCCTCCCGTCCCGTCCCTTTCCCCTCCCTCTCATATCTCCCATATCTCCCATTCCTCCCATCTCTCCCATGTCACTCATGCCACCCGCCACCCATCTCCCCCTCTCCCACCCATGAAAAACACCGCATCACCCATCCCGCCCGCCTCCGCGCGGCACGCCGCCCCCTTCACCCGGCGGCGCTTCCTCCAGACCACCGCGCTCGCCGCCCTCGCCGGCGCCGCGTTTCCCTGCGACCGCCTCCTCGCCGCCGCCGGCACGCCCGCCGCCGGCGCCGCCGGCGCCGGCGCCGCGCGCTTCAAAAACCTCGTCACCTCCGGCCGCAAAATCCGCATCGCCGGCATCGGCGTCGGCGCCCGCGGCTCCGCCCACCTCGCCCCCTCCGCCACCGAGGACCTCGTCGCCCTGTGCGACGTTGACTTCGACCGCGCCCGCAAATCCTTCGCGCTCTACCCGCGACTGCCCCGCTACCGCGACTACCGGCAGATGCTCGACGAAATGGGCGACCGCATCGACGCCGTCGTCATCTCCACGCCCGACCACATGCACTTCCCCGCCGCGCTCATGGCCATCGAGCGCGGCAAACACGTTTATGTCGAAAAGCCGATGACGCACACCATCGGCGAAGCCCGCCTCCTCAAAACCGCCGCCGCCCGGCACGGCGTCGTCACCCAAATGGGCAACCAAGGCGCCGCCGGCGAAGGCTGCCGCATCACCCGCGAGTGGATCGAGGCCGGCGTCATCGGCGCCGTCCGCGAAGTCCACTCCTGGACCAACCGCCCCGTCTGGCCGCAAGGCGTCGAACTCCCCGCGCCCGACCCCCGCGACAAAAAATCCGCCGCGCCCGTCCCCCCCACCCTCGACTGGAACCTCTGGCTCGGCGTCGCCCCCCTCCGCCAATACGCCAAAGGCATCATGCCCTTCGACTGGCGCGGCTTTGTTGACTACGGCTGCGGCGCCCTCGGCGACATGGGCTGCCACATCCTCAACGCCCCCTTCTTCGCCCTCGACCTGCGCGGCGACTGCACCGTCTCCGCCGAGTCCTCCGGCATGTCCGCCGTCGCCTGGCCCGCCTGGTCCGTCATCACCTACCAGTTCCCCCAACGCGGCAAACGCGCCCCGCTCAAACTCGTCTGGTATGACGGCGACGAGAAAAAAGGCGCCCGCCGCCCCGCGCTCCCCGCCGCCCTCGGCCCCGGCGTGAAACTCTCCAAGGGCGGCAACCTCTACATCGGCGACCAAGGCGTGCTCATGGACACCAACGACTACGGTGGCGTCCCCCAAATCCACCCCGAGGCGCGCCGCAAGGAATTCCTCGCCGCCCGCCCCGAAAAAACCCTCCCCCGCGCCTTCAAAAACAGCATCCACCAAGACTGGTTCCGCGCCATCAAAGGCGAAGGCCCCGCCCCCTGCTCCAACTTCGTGGACCACGCCGCCGACCTCGCCGAACTCGTCCTCCTCGGCAACCTCGCCCTCCAAGCCGGCCAGCCCATCCGCTGGGACGCCGCCGCCGGCGCCTGCGCCGGCCGGCCCGACCTCGACCGCTACATCCACAAAAACTACCGCCTCTTCTAACCATAAAGCGGGGCGTTTCGCACAAAAACGCCCCGCCCCCGGCTCAACCCGACTTCAATCGACTGCAATCGCCTTAAGTCGCCTCCAATCCGGCCCGCCTCGCCCAAAACACCACCACTCACCACTCACCACTCACTCATTTCCCATGAAACACCGCCTCATCCTCGCCACGCTCCTCCTCCCGGCCCTCGCGCTTCACTCATCACTCCTCGCCGCCGCCGGCCCCGCCGCCGACCCCGCGGCGGAAGCCCACCGCCTCAAACTCGGCATGCAAGCCTGGACCCTCAAGGCCCCCCTCACCTTCGCCGAGGCCCTCGAACGCACCGCCGCCCTCGGCATCCGCCACATCCAAGCCTACCGCGGCCAAAAAATCGGCGCCGGCATCGAAGGCGTCATGCTCCCCGACATGCCCGCCGCCACCCGCGAAGCCGTCCTCGCCCTCTGCAAAAAACACGGCGTCACCCTCTCCAGCTACGGCATCTACACCCCCAAGGACGAAGCCGGCTGGCGCCAGCTCTTCACCTTCGCCAAGGCGATGGGCCTGCGCGACGTCGGCATCGAACCAGGCATCGCCAAATGGGACGAAACCCTCCCCCTCATCGCGCAACTCGCGCGCGAAACCGGCATCCGCGCCGGCATCCACAACCACCCCAACCCAAACAAACCGGAAGACTATCTCAAAAAACTCGCCGCCCTCGGCATCGGCCCCGAAATCGGCCTCTGCGCCGACACCGGCCACTGGGCGCGCTCCGGCTGGGAACCCGTCGCCGGCCTCCACGCCGCCGGCGCCGCCGGCCGCCTCGTCGCCGTGCACTTCAAAGACCTCACCGACCACATCCGCAAAGCCCACGACGTCCCCTGGGGCGCCGGCGCGACCGCCGCCGCCGCCCAGCTCGCCGAACTCCGCCGCCAGAAATTCGACGGCATCGTCTATGTCGAATACGAACACCGCACCCCCGCCCTCCCCGACGAAGTCGCCGCCAGCGTTGACTGGTTCAACCGCGCCAACGCCGCCCCCCTCGCCGACCTCGACGCCAACCGCGTCCCCCCGAAAGGCTTCACCCACGACCCCGCCCCCCTCGCCGCCGGCAGGGCGGTTTCGCCGAAACCGCGGTCCGCCGCCGCCGCCGCAAAATGGCCCGCGCCGGCGCCGCTCTTCGCCCCCGACCTCTCCAACGCCGACTGCAAACCCGGCTCCTGGGCCTGGGAAAACGGCGTGCTCGCCGCCAAAGGCGGCGGCGACCTCTGGACCAAGGAAAGCTACGGCGACTTCTACCTGAGCCTCGAATTCCGCTGCGCCGAAAAAACCAACAGCGGCGTGTTCCTGCGCTGCTCCGACACCGCCGGCTGGCTCCACAACGCCATCGAGGTGCAAATCCTCCAGGGCGACGCGCCGAACGAGCGCGAGCTTGTCGGCGCCGTCTTCGACTGCCAGGCCCCCGCCCGCCAGGTCGCGATAGAACCCGGCAAATGGTATCAATACGTCATCTCCGCCCGCGGCTCGCGCCTCACGATCCTGCTCGACGGCGAGCAACTCGTGAACATGAACCTCGCCCAATGGAAGGAGCCCGGCAAAAACCCCGACGGCACGCCGAACAAATTCAAAAAAGCCTACAAGGACATGGCGCCGAAAGGCCGCATCGGCCTGCAATACCACGGCGCTCCGATCGAGTTCCGAAACCTCTATATCGACCCGATTTAACCCCCTCTCCCTCGTTCTCTCTCCTCTTTCGTCTTTCGTCAGATGCGGGCAGGGAGAATATAAAGACAAAGAGAAAGAATAAATAGGAAATCCATAAAACACCATGAAAAAACTAATCCCCCTCATTATCATCGCGCTCGGACTCGCCTCCGCCGCGCACGCAGCCGACGACAGCAAAATCGTCGCGGAACTCGACCAGGCCCTTGAAAAGCTGCAAAAGCTCACCATTCTCACCGCCGACGGGGGCGCTTATTATAAACAAAACGCCACTGGCGACAGAAACGCCAGATGCGACACCGAAAAAGTCGTTGCCACGGTCAAGGGCATCATCACGAAAATCGAAGGCCGGCCCGTTGACAGCATCGAGGACATCATGGAATCCATGAAAACCCGGAAGCTCGTCGGCAACCCTGAAAACTGGCGCAAGGAATTCGCCGAAAAAACCATGAAAGGCAGCCACGTCCGCTCCCTCCTCATCGTCCTCACCAGAAAAATAAAATAAAAGGAATGCAATTGGGGACAGGTAAAAAACGAACTCTTGCGCCGGTTTTCTTTATCTTATTTGAAACTGCTTTTCCGTGTGCGTTTTTTGAAGGACATCAACG
>JAITDF010000067.1 GCA_031282705.1 Opitutaceae bacterium
CGTACCGCAGGTTTCCAAACCTGCTTAAAAACTCACGCCTGGCCGCGAACCCGCAATCAGGCATGAGCTTCGAAGCAGACTTGGAAGTCTGCGGTACGACGGAGCCGCGTAACATCAGAAGATAAAGAAGAAAGAGAAAGAAACCGGACGCTTCCGCGTAACATCAGTTAAATAATCGTGTGAGCCAAGACATGATTTTGCATTTCTTTTGCCGAACCGATGTTTGATATGGCAAACCGCCGGTCAGACGGTGGTGAGTTCCTTTTCCTTTTTCGCGAGCTGGTCGCCGATGTCCTTGATGGTTTTGTCGGTGGCCGTCTGCACCTCTTTTTCCAGGCGCTTGAGTTCGTCTTCCGAAAGGGCGCCGGCTTTCTGCGCTTTCTTGAGGGCGTCGAGGGTGTCGCGGCGCACGTTGCGGACCTGCACGCGGGCTTCCTCGGCCATGCGGTGGGCGACCTTCACAAACTCCTGGCGGCGTTCGCGGCTGAGTTCGGGCAGCGGCACGCGGATGTTGGCGCCGTCAACGGCGGGGTTCAGCCCGAGGTTCGCCGTCTGGATCGCCTTCGCAATCGCCTGCGTGATGCCTTTGTCCCAAGGCTGGATGAGGATCAGGCGCGCGTCGGGCGTGGAGATCGCGGCGCATTCCTTGAGGCGCATCATGGAGCCGTAGGCTTCGACCATGACGCCCTCGACCATGGTCGGGGACGCCTTGCCGGTGTGGATGGAGCTGAATTCGTGCAGGGCGAACTCAAAGGCTTTTTTCATTTTTGCCTGCATTTCGGTGATGGCGGGATGGGTCATGGGATTTCGGATTTTTGGATTTTGGATTTCGGAATGGGAGATATGGGAAGGATGGGAGATACGGGAGGAATAAAGGATGCGGAATGTAGAACGGGGGCCGAGAAAGGGAAGGCAATTCAAGCGGCGGACGGGAAGGCGGGAAAATTCCGCGATTCCGAGATCCGCATCCCGAAAGCCGCGATTCCGCATTCCGTTCAACCATGCACGAGCGTGCCCACTTTTTCGCCGTGGACGGCGCGGCTGATGGCGTGTCCGTCGTTGAGGTCGAACACGAGGATGGGGACGTTGTTGTCGAGGCAGAGGGAGAAGGCGGTGGAGTCCATCACGTTGAGGCGCTGCCTGAGCGCGTCGATGAAGGTGATTTCGTCGTATTTGACGGCGTCGGGGTATTTTTTCGGGTCCTTGTCATAAATGCCGTCCACCTTGGTGGCTTTCATGATGATGTCGGCGTGCATCTCGGAGGCGCGGAGGGCGGCGGTGGTGTCGGTCGAGAAATAGGGGTTGCCGGTGCCGGCGGCGAAGATGACGACGCGGCCTTTTTCGAGGTGCCGGATGGCGCGGCGGAGGATGAAGGGCTCGGCGATCTGGTTCATGGGGATGGCGCTTTGCACGCGGGTGACGACGCCCATTTTCTCCAGGCAATCCATGAGGGCGAGGGAGTTGATGACGGTGGCGAGCATGCCCATGTAGTCGCCGGTGGTGCGCTCGACGCCGCGTTTTTCGCCGGCGAGGCCGCGAAAGATGTTGCCGCCGCCGATGACGACGCCGATCTGGATGCCCAGCCCGTGGATTTCCTTCACCTGGGCGCAGACGCGTTCGAGGGTGACGCGATCGATGGGGTCGCCGGAGGATTTGCCGCGGAGGACTTCGCCGCTGAGTTTGAGGATGATGCGCTTGTATTTGATCGCCGGGGCATCGGCGGGGTCTTCGGGAGGTTGCATGGTGGAGTCCGATGAAACCGCCGGGGGCGGGCGGGGTCAAGCCGGGGGTCGCCCCCCGCCCAAAATCGTCCCCGTTCCCCCGCCCGCCGGTGTTGCGCGGGTCAGGCGTTTCCCCGGACAAATTGCGCGCATGTTGCGCGGCGGCGCCGCCGCGCCCCTCCGCATCAGCCCGTTCCGTCCCCGCCAGCCAGTCCCTGGCTTTCGAGCAGGCGCGCGCAACCGCCCGCCGTGAACTTCAACTCCCGCAGCAGCGACGGTCGCGATTCCGGGGCAAAATCATGAGGGAAACCCAGCAGCGTGATGGAGCCGAGCAGCCCGTGCTGCGCCGCCTGCACCGTCGCCGACGCCGTGTGCAGCTGCGGCTGGTAGGAGCCGGTGTCGAAACAGCAGCCGGCGCGCCGGCACTCCCGCACGCGCCGCTCCGCCGCCGCCCGCTTCTGGTAGCGCCACGCCTCGGCCGGCGCCGCGTCCAGGATGCGCGCCGCCTCCGCCTCCGGCAGCGCCGCCAGAATCGCCGCGCCGCTCGACCCCAGCGCCAGCGGAAACACCGCGCCGACCTGCGAGGAAATCGCCGTGGCCCTCGGGGAACTCGCGACGAACACCGTCACCGCGCTGTCCCCCTGCCGGATGCTCAACTTCGCCGTCATCCCCGTTGCCCGCGCCAGCGCCGTCAACGGTTCGCGTATCGTGTCGATGAGCAGTTCGTGCCGCAGCAGCGGATGCATCAACGGCACGAGGCCGAGGGACAGGCCGAACGTCCCGCCCGCGCCCGCCCGCAGCCAGCCGCCCGCCAGAAAACTTTGCAGGATGCGGTAGCAGGTCGTCGGCGAAATGCCCAGCGTGACCGCCAGGCCCTTGGTTGTCGGCTCCGTCTCGCCGCGCGCGATGGCGGCGAACACCCGCAGCGCCTTCAACAGCACGGGCACGATGTGCGCCGGCGCGGCGGCGGCGCCGGCGGCGGTGGTTTTCTTTTTGGCTCTCATTTCCCTATTGAATTGGTTTTTCGGCGGAACATCCCGGGTTTTTGTGACTTTCCCATTGGTGGACGATGCCGGCGCATTGTCAATGCCCGCCGCGCTTATTTTTCATTAGAGGAAAATTATTTTTCAAATTAATATTTTCCCGGCGCGACATGCCTCCATGCTTGCCCTCATCTCATCGCACACCGCCGCATCCTCATTTCCCCGCAACTCCGCAACTCCGCCATGCACACCACGCCCTACCGCGCATATTCCCGCCGCGCCGCCCTTGCCCTGCTCGCCGCGCTCGCGTTCGCGCCCGCGCCCGCCCCCGCCCAGACACGTGATGACAATGACAGCCGCCGCCTCTTCTGGAACGGCGCCGCCGGCGGCGTTTGGGACGACTCCGCCGCCTCGTGGCAAACCTCGGGCTCCTACCTCGGCGCTCTCTCCTCCACCAGCGCCACGTGGGTGACGGAGGCCGCCGACCCGCCCGCGCCGCCCGCGCTCGCCGCCACCGTGTTTCGCGCGGGCGACTCGGTTGTTTTCGACAGCCTCGCCGACGCCGCCGCGCCGGACAG
>JAITDF010000073.1 GCA_031282705.1 Opitutaceae bacterium
CGTAATAGCTGAAGCGTTTGCAGGCTTCATTGCCGGGGATGCCGCGGGGTTGCTGAGGGAGTTTTTTCATGGCGGGTGAGTGGCGGGTGGGAGGAATGGGAGAGATGGGAGGAATGGGAGAAATGGGAGAGATGACTGATGTTACGCGGCGGCCAGCTTTGGGTAGGGCGGTCTCGGCGAGGCTGCCCTGCCCAAAGGCTTCCGGCGGTCCCGGCGGGAGCGCCCTGCCAAAAGCCTGCCAAGGGCTGGCTGCCGTGTAACATCAGTTGGGTTTTTGATTTTCAAAAATGTCGGGCGCGGTGCGCGGGTTGCGGGTTGCGTGGCGGGAAGCCCGCGCTCGGCGGGGGAGGGAGCGCGGGGTGTTGTTTTTGTCAGAATCGCAGGCGGGCCTTGAGCCAGAGGCCGCGGCCGGGTTCGGTGACGCGGAGGCGGGCCGGGTAGCCGGGCAGCGCGTCGCCGCGGCGGTTGACGTGCTCGGCGTAGGTTTTGTCGAAGAGGTTGTCCACGCCGGCGGAGAGTTCAAGCCAGCCGGCGGCGCGCCAGCCGGCGTTGAGGCCGAGGGTGGCGAAGCCGGCGGTGGGCGCGGCGAGGTCGAGGCCGGCGATGCCGCCCTGGTTGGGCGCGTAGTCGTGCTGCGCGGACGCGAGGCGGAGGGTCGCGCCGAGGGAGAGTTTCCCGCGCCAGACGCAGCCGGCGGCCAGGCGCGCCTCGAAGGGCGGTTGCTGCGCGAGCGGCAGGGCGTCGGTGTGGTTGCGCCCGCGGACGTGGGAGAGGCTGGCGTCGAGTTGCAACTGGCACCCGGCGGCCAGGCCGATGGTGTGGCTGGCGGTGATTTCGCCGCCGAGGGCGGAGGCGCGGATGTTGCGGACGCGTCCGGAGCCGGCGCGGTTTTCGTCGATGAGGATGTAGCCGGCGACGGTGTTTGCGAAGAGGGCGGCGTGGAGGAGGAGGGGGCCGTGTTTCCATTGGGCGCCGAGGTCGAGTTGCGTGGATTTTTCAGGTTTGGCGAGGAAGACGGAATTGTCGGGGTCGGAGGCGGGGGCGCCGCTGGCGCGGAACAATTCCCAGTAGTCGGGGGCGCGCGTGGTGTGGCCGAGGTTGGCGTAGAGGGTGAGGCCGGGCGCGAGGGCGTCCTTGAGTTCGTGGCGGATGAAGGCGGCGGGGAGTGTTTCGCGGCGTTTTTGGCCGCCGGTGGCGGAGCCGGCGTAGGTGACGCCGCCGCCGCCGCCCATGCCGCCGCCCATGCCGCCGCCGCCGTCGGTTTCCGTGAGCGGGGGGCGGTGGTCCCTGGCGCTCCAGGTGTTGAGGCGCGCGCCGGCGACGAGGCGGTTTTGTTCGCCAAAATCGCGGCGCGCCTCGGCGAAGAGGCCGGCGGTGCCGATGGAGGCGTCGCGAACGCGGGCCTTGGTTTTGTAGGAGACGGTGGTGGTGCCGGAGCGGCTGTTGTGCCCGCCGAGGAGGAAGTCCGCGCCGAGGGTGAGGCGGGTCGTTTCGGCGGGGGCGAGGGTGGCGGCGGCGCGTCCGCCCCAGAGTTCCTGGGCGACGTTGCTCGCCATCGTGCCCATCATGCCGGACGGGGCGCGCAGCGAGAAGCCGTCCATGACGTGGTCGGCGAAGTTGTAGAACGCGGAGGCTTCCAGCGCGTCCACGAGCGCGCCGATTTTCGTTTTTTCAAAGCGGATGCCGGCGTTGGTGCGGTCGAGCGCGGCGGCGTCCATGCCGCTGTGGGCGTAGGCGGCCTCGCCTTGGGCAAGCCCGCCGTGGATTTCGACGAGGGTGTTTTCGCCGGGCGCCCAGCCGAGGGCGAGGCGCGCGCCGGAGCGGTCGTAGCGGGAGTGGACGGGGTCGCCATCGCCGTCGCGGTAGTCGTCGGCGGCGGTGCGGGAGGCGTCGGCTTTTATGTAAAAGCCGGCGGCGCCGGCGGCGAGGGAGAGGTTTTGGTCGTTGCGTCCCCAGGAGCCGAAGCCGGCGGAGAGGTCGGCGAGGGCGCCGGGGGCGTCGAAGCGCGGGACGGCGCTTTTGAAGAGGACGACGCCGGCGGTGTTGCCGGGGCCGTGGAGGACGGTGGACGGGCCTTTGATGACGGTGACGGCCTCGAAGTCGCCGGGGAAGATGTAGGCGGTGGGCGGGTCCATGCGGTTGGGGCAGCCGCCGAGGAGGGTTTCGTGGTCAACCAGGATGTCCAGGCGCGAGCCGGCGGCGCCGCGGAGGAGGATTTCCCCGCCGGCGCCGCCTTTGCGGGAAACGGTGAGGCCGGGGATGGCGCGGACGATGCCGGCGCCGTCTTGCGCGGGGCCGGGGCGGGCGGCGGCGCGGGTGTCGAGGGTGGTGACAAGCGGCGAGTCGTCGGCGGCGGCATTGATGACGAAAGGGGCGAAACGGACGATTTCGTCGGTAAACGGATCGGGCGGGACCGGGGCGGCGGCGGCGGCGCCAGGCGGCGGCGCGGCGGCGGCGAGGGACGCGGCGGCGGCGGCGAGGAGCACGGCGGGCGCGAGCGTGTTGCGGAATGCGCGCACGGGCGCGCGGGAAGCGGAAATGGCGGAAATGGTTTTCATTTTTGGAAGTGAGCGGTGCTTGTGTCGTGTGCGGGGCGCGGGCGCGCGAGGCGGACGGCGGACGGCGACGGCGGCAGCCGTGCGGGAGCGTGCGCGGGCGCGCGGGCGGTGTGTTTCTCAGCAGCACGCGCGGGGCGGCGGCACGGGGACTTCCAAAACGGGGGAGGCGGGGGCGCGCGCGGCGCCGGGGTGTCGCGCGGGCAGGATGCCGGGGGCGCCGGCGGCGGGGGCGGACAGGCCGGGCGCGGCGGCGAACGGGAGTTTTTTGGCGAAATCTTTTTTATCGGGGGAGGGCTTGGTTTTGCCGCCGGCGGCATCGTCGGCGCCGGGGGCGGGGAGGGCGTCTCCGGCACCGGCGGCGGCGCGGGCGGAGGCGACGAAGCGGCAGAGGGCGCAGGGGTCGGCGGCGGCGGCGGTGACTTTTTCAAGGGCGCCGGCGAGGTTGACGCGGTGGGTGGCGGCGTAGCCGGCGGCCATGCGGCCATAGGCGATGAGCTGGAGAAAATCCCATTGGACGCCGGTGGCGGCGGTCCAGGCGAGGAGCATGAGGACGAGCAAAACACGGCGCGGCCACGAGTCGCGGCGGCGGCGGGAGCGCGGGGAAACGCGCGGGTTTTGCTGTG
>JAITDF010000077.1 GCA_031282705.1 Opitutaceae bacterium
CCCGCTTCGGCGGCGGCGAAAACAGGCGCGCGAAAAAGCCCTTGCGCGCCCCGCCCGGCGCGGGCGGTTTCAACTTCAAGCACCGCCACGGCTTCGGCGTGAGCCGCGCGCGATAGCATTTTTGCACGCGGCATAGGGTCGCGTAGCGCCTGTCCGCCCGCAGCGACTCCAAGATTTGAGCGCTTTCTTCCGACAATGGGTCGAACAACCGGCTCGCGCACAGGTAGCGCAGCCCCGCCCGCGTCGCATAAACCCTGAACGCCAGTTCGGGCCGGCGCGCCACCATGTCCACCAGCGCGCCGAGCGCCTCCTCCTGCGACACAACCCGCTCCGGGGAGCCGTCGTCCGGCGACGCGTCCGTGTCCACGTCCACAAACATGACGCGATGCGCGTTCAGGACGGATGCCCCATAGCTGTTGCGCGTGATGCGCGCCGCCTCGCCGCCGTCGAGCGTCACCCGTTCCAGCACCGGCTCGACCAGCACCCGTTCGGGATACGGATATTTCCCTTGCTCCGACAGGGGCTTGATGCCGGCCGCCGCGTTTTCGGCGGTCTGGCGCGCCTTTTCCTCCGCGCGCCGCCGGGCGTCCTCCGCGCTTGTTTCCGAAACCACGCGGACGGTGCGGAAAAACCGCCTCCCGTTTTTCTCGACACATTTTGTTGCCGTCGCGGCGAACCGATTGAAAGCCATGCCGCGACACTGCCCGCCCGGCCCGCACGGGCAATATCAAACGGGTGCAATTGCGATTGGTAGCAGCAGGGAGAAAATGGCAAGTGAGGGGCATGGAAAAAAACAGGGCAAATGGCATTGACCCGTCCCTTGGAAACGCCCCGCGCTGGTCACGGCAATGCGTTTCCTAAAAATAACCGCCTTTTTCGGTGATTTGGGTGATGCTCCGGCCCTCGGCCACCCAGCCGAAAATCTTTTTTTCATTGGCGCGGATTTCCTCGGCGCGCAACAAAACCTCGTGGGCAATCGCGCGCGGGACGCAGACCACGCCGTCTATGTCGCCAAGCAAAAGGTCGCCGGGGCGGATGACAACGTCGCCGATCTGTATCGGGATTTGATAATGCGTGATCAGGCAGCGGCCCAGGCTGCCGTTCGGGATTCTGTGTTTATAAAACACGGGAAAATCCTTTTGCATTATCTGGTGCGTGTCGCGGATGCCGCCGTCGATCACGGCGGCACGGACGCCGAGGCCGGCGGCGGTGGCGGTCATCACGCCGCCCCAGAGCGTCGCCTTCAGGTCGTTGGAAGTGTCCCATGCGACAAACGCGTTTTTGGGCAACTCGGCGAGCATTCGCGTGCGATACGCCATTTCGCCGGTGATTTTGACATTCGGCGCGCTTTTGACGGTGAATGCGAACCCGGCGACGGTGCGCTCCGGGCGCAGCGGAATGATATGGCAGGGCAGCCCCTGGTCGAGCAAGGCGTGCTCGCGGAGCACGTCGCTGATGGCGCCGGTGTATAATTGCTCGTAACGGGCGAGCAATTCCCCGTCGGGAATTGGAAATGCCACGGCGGGCACCTGCTCGCGCACGGCGATTAGTTTTTCGAGATTCATCATTCCGACTTCCTTTTTGTATTGGTCAATGGACATGGTTGGGAAAATTTTAGTTCAAGCACCGGCGCCGGCGGGCGCCGTCGTGTTCATGTTAAAAACAAAGGCCCATGCCGCCGTCCACGGGAAGGTCGGCGCCGGTGATGTAGCGGCCGGCGTCCGAGCAGAGCAGGGCGGCGAGCGCGGCGCAGTCCTCCGGCGAGCCGATTTTGCCGGACGGGATTTTCGACTCGACGGTTTTCCTGTAGGCGGCGTCGGCGAGGGCGGCCTCGTTGCGGCCTGTCGCGATGGTGCCGGGCGCGAGGTTGTTCACGGTGATTCCGAACGGCGCGAGTTGCGCGGCGAGGTTTCTCACCATGTTGACAAGCCCCGATTTCGACGCCGCGTAAACGCACATCTGCGTGTGCGGGCGCACTTGTTGCACGGAGCCGATGTTCAATATGCGGCCCCAGTTTTTCGCCTTCATGCGCGGCACAAGCTCCTGCGCCAGCAGCAGGGCCGGGCGCAGGTTTGTGTTTACCTGGCGGTCAAATTCCACGACGGGAATCTCGTCCCAGGCGCGGCGGATTTGCAGCGACGCGTTGGCGACCAGGATGTCAATGTCCGCGCAACCGGCGCCGGCGAATTCGCGCCAGCCCTCGCGGAGGTCGGCGCGGCTGATGTCGAATCGCCACAGCCGGGCCTTCACGCCGAGCGCGGCGGCATCGGCGGCGGTTTGCCCGGCGAGTTTTTCATGGCCGAGGTAATTTATCACAACATCGGCGCCGTTTTCGGCGAGGGCGAGCACGATTGCGCGCCCGATGCCCTGCCCGCCGCCGGTGACAAGCGCGGTTTTGCCGCGCAGATTGAACAATTGCTTGATCATATTTTTTGAATCATTGGGAATTTCATGCCATTTCTCATTCAAACCCGTCACAACAGCCGGTGTTTTTGGAGTGCGGTGATTTATCACCGCTATTGACGGCGGGATTCATCCCGCCGCCCGTCCGCCGGCACCGGCGGGGAAATAAATTTCCCCGTCAAAAGCGGCAATGAATTGCCGCACTCCAAAAATACAGCCGGGCACGGCCAATCGTTGGTCTTTTGAGTGAGAAATGGCATCATGTCATTTGGTTCCGCCGGAGCCGGCGGATGTTTTTTATTCGTTGGTACGGGAAAGGGCATTCCATCAAAGTCCGCCAACGGTGGGATACCAATCGGGGCGTCTCGGGTCTTGGTGGAAACGGGCGTAATAATCGCCGTGCTCCTCATAATAGCGCCCGTATTTTTCCATCTTGTCCTCGTCGAGCGCGACGCCGAGGCCGGGGCCGTCGGGCACGCGGATGGCGCCGTTTTCATATTTCATTTTTCCGCCGGCGATGATGTCGTCGAGCAGATAATGATAATGCGCGTCGCCGGGCATGGTCATTTCCGGGATGGTCGAGGCGGTGTGGAGCATGGCGGCAAGCTCGATGCCGAACTCGGCGCCGGAGTGCATGGCCACGCCGAGGTTGAAGGTGCGGCAGACGGCGGCCAGATCCTTCACGCCGCGCGGGCCTTCCCAATAGTGAAGGTCGGTCAGTATTATATCAATCGAATTCATGCGAACCGACGGGCCGAGGTCGTCGAACTTGTTCGGATACATATTGGTCGCGAGCGGAATCCTGATTTGCCGTTTCACGGCGCGCATCCCCTCAAGGCCCCACGCGGGGTCCTCGAAATATTGAAGTTCGAGGTGCTCCATCCGCCTGCCGGCCTTCACGGCGGTGGCGACGCTCCAGACGCCGTTGGGGTCGATGCGCAGGCCGAAGCCGGGGCCGAGTTTTTCGCGGCAAAGCTCCAGCACGCGCACCTCCTCCATCGGGTCCATCACGCCGGCCTTCAGTTTCATGGCGGTGACGCCGAGTTCGTCGCGAAGTTGCACGCAGAAATCCGCCATGTCCTCGGCGGTCCTGTCATCGCCGCCGCCGGGGCGGTCGTAGCGCCAGAAGAGGTAGGCGATCATGGGGATGGCGTCGCGCAATTTGCCGCCGAGCAGCCGGTGGACCGGGACGTTGCACGCCTTGCCCATGATGTCGAGGCACGCCATCTCGATGGCGCCGTAGAGGCGGGAGTTGGACAAATAATAAATGCTGCGAAGCACCTTTAATTTGATTTTTTCCAAATCAAACGGGTTTTCGCCCAGAATGCGCGGCTTCAGCTTGAGCAGCGCGGCGCGGGAGTCGCCGCCGCCGACCTCGCCGAGGCCGGTGATGCCCTCGTCGGTGACGAGTTCAAGCACGGTGCGCAACAGGTAGCCGGGATGGACGCCGGTGTTGTGGCGCAGCATGCAATTCATGGGAATCGCCACGCAGCGAACTTTCATGTCAACTATTTTCATGGTGGTGCGGATTATGGTTGGGTTGGTTGTTCCTGGCAAAAATCGCGGTTGAAAAAGAATTTCATTCCGATAAAAACGAGAATCGCGCCGAGCACGTAAAACACGGAGAGCAGCATGATGCCGGCGCCGAGGCCGGCGGCGGTTTTTATGTAGCCGAGCAGCACCGGCGCGATGGCGCCGATGACAAACGCGAACGAGAGCATGACGCCCATCGAGGAGGCGCGGTAACGCGGCTCGATGACATCGTAGAGCGCGGCGAAAAGATTGCTGTCATACATGCCGCGGAAAACGCCGAACAAGCCCATCGCGACATAGCACCATATTTTGTCGCCCGCGACGGCGATCCAGTAGATGAACGGCGCGCCGAGCAGGAGGCCGGCGATTTCAATTTCTAGGCGGATGGTTTTGCGGCGCGGGGAGAGCCTGTCTGAGATGCGCGCGCCGAGCAGCACGCCGAGGAAGGCGAAGAGAAAATGATACAATGTCGAATGAAGGCCGGCCTGCGCGAGCGAGAGGCCGTATTTTTCATACAAATAGGTCGGAATCCATGTCAGGTAGCCGACGCTCACGATTTGCATGCAGCCGAACGCCAGGCTCAAAAACCAGACCGTGCGGCGCGAGAAGACGGCGCGCACGGTCTCGCCGAAGCCGCTGCGCTCGATTTTCGCGCCCGCCGCCGGCGCCGGCGCCGGCGTGTCGTGGACTTTCAATCCGACAATCAGCGCCCAGACAATGCCGGCGCCGCCGAAGGAGAAAAACGCGGCGCGCCAGCCGTAATGCCCGCCAATCCAGCCGGCGATGAAACCGCTGGCGACGATGCCCGCGTAGAGCGAGGTCTGGTGCAGCGACATGGCGGTCGCGCGGGTTTTTTGATGAAACTGGCCGAGCAGCGAGGTGGCGGCGGGATAATAAAACGCCTCGCCGCCGCCGGTGGCGATGCTGCGGAAGACAATCAGCCCGGCAATTCCGCCGGCGACGCCGGTGAAGAGCGTGCCGACGCTGAAAACGAGCAATGAAAGGAAGACGAGTTTTTTGCGGCTGAGCAAATCGCCCGCGAAGCCCGCCACCGGCACCAGCAGCCCATACACAAGCGTGAACGCGCCGACGATCCAGCCGAGTTGCACATCGGTGAGCGCGAGGCCGCCCTCGGCGAGCGGCTTTTTCATCAGCGGCATCACGACATTGAAAATCTGCCGGTCGCCCTGGTTGAGGAAATAGGCGACCCAGAAAAGCGAGACGAGCTGCCATTTATAGGAGGGTTTTTCGGGAGTCATGATGAAATTTATAAACGTGAATGGACGGAATGGACGGGACGAACGCACCGGCGCCGGTGTTGACGGTGAAAGCGAAGAGGTGGCTGCGCACGGGCCGGCATTAAGAAAAAGCGCAAGTTGCCGGATTGCTGAAATATGAAAATTTGGCCTTGCGCGGAGGCTGCTTTTCGGGGAACTTGGCCTTCATGAAGGGCCAAGTTTCCCCGATTGAACAAATTTTGCGCGAAAAGATTTTGCAGTCGGCGCGGACGCCACCGCCGGCGGGCCTGACGCGGCGCGACGCGCGGCTGCCGGGCGTGAAGGGCAAGGCGTTCGCGGTCATCGGCATGAGGCGCGCGGGCAAGACCAGTTTTTTGCACCAGTGCCGCGCCGATTTGCTCGCGGCGGGACGCGCGCCGGAACGGTTGCTGTATTTCAACTTCGAGGACGAGCGGCTGGGCGACCTCGACGCGGGGCGGCTGGGGTTGATTCCCGACACGCTTTTCCGGCTGTTCCCGGAACCGGCGGAGGAAAAACTCACACTGTTTCTCGACGAGGCGCAGCGCGTGCCGGGCTGGGAGGTTTTCGCACGGCGGCTGCTCGACACGGCGGGGTGCGAGCTGTTTTTGTCCGGTTCGTCGGCGCGGCTGCTCAGCCGGGAAATTGCGACGGCGATGCGCGGGCGGGCGTGGGAAATCGTCATCCAGCCATTTTCGTTCCGCGAATATTTGCGGCACCGCGGGCTGCCGGAACCGGACGAGCCGGAGCGGCTGGACGCGCGGCAGCGGGCGGGCTTCGACCATCATTTCGCGGCCTGGCTCGGCGCCGGCGGTTTCCCGGAGGCGCAGGACATCGCGCCGGGCGAGCGGCGGCAACTTTTGCAAAATTACGTGGACGTGGTGCTGCTGCGCGACGTGATCGAGCGGCACGGCGCGGGCAACTTCACCGCGTTGCGCTGGCTGGTGCGGCGGCTGCTGGGCAGCCCGGCGGGGCTGTTTTCCGTCACGCGGGCCGCCGCCGACCTGCAATCGCAGGGCGTGGGCGCGAGCCGCGACACGCTGCGCGAATACCTCGCGCATTTGGAGGACGCGTTTTTGCTGCAAACCATGCCGGTGGCGACGGATTCCGAGAAGCGGCGGCAGGTGAACCCGTGCAAGGTTTATCCCGCCGACACCGGCTTGATTCCCGTCTTCGACCGCAGCGGGAAACCCAACACGGGGCACGCGCTGGAGACGGCGGTTTTCAACCACCTGCGGCTGCGCGGCGCGGAATTGGGTTATATAAAAACGCCGGAGGGCTTCGAGGTGGATTTCCTGGCGACCTTTCCCGATGGCGCGCGCGAGTTGATACAAGTGTGCGCCGACACGGACGCGCCGGAGACGCTGGAGCGCGAGACGCGCGCGCTGGCGGCGGCGGGCGCGCAGTGGCCGAAGGCGCGGCGGCTGATTCTCACGCTGGAGTCGCGCCTGCCGTTTCCGGAGCTGCCGCGCGGCATGGAAATCATGCCGGCGTGGGAATATTTTGGATGAGGGGACGCGCATATATGATAATTACCGGGAGTGGCGGCGCCGTTTTTTTATTTAACTGATGTCATGCAGCACGCAGGGCCTGGCCTTGCGTCAGGCCGCGAATTACCAGTGCGGCCTCCCACGCGGGCGCGGCCTGACGCAAGGTCGGGCCCTGCAAAATCCTGTCGGTTGCGTAACATCAGTTATTTAACGTGGATGGTGGTTGTCCAGTCGTTGCAGGTGATTTTGTATTTTCCCTTGAAACCGCGGAAGGTGACGGCGCCGGTGCCGGGGTTTTTCAGGGTGAGGTTGGTTTTCCAGTCGTGGTTTATCAACCGGTTGAGTGCGTGGTAGGCGGGCTTGGGCTGCATGTCGCGGGTGAAAAGGCCGGAGACGTTTGTCTGGCCGGGGGCGCCGCAGCCATCAACAATGTTCCACCAGGTGATGCCCATCATTTTTTCGATGCTGAAC
>JAITDF010000149.1 GCA_031282705.1 Opitutaceae bacterium
TCCCGGCCCATGCCCTGGGACACTGCAAAAGTGTCACCCCCTTAGCGGGACATGTGTCACCCTCATAGCGGGACAATACACGGCGAGACCGCCCTACCAAAACTGGCCGCCGCGTAACACCAGTCAGTTAATAAAATGCAGCTTGCGCGTTGAGCAAAACAGCGATGTTAGTTCTGCATCTCAAAGTTTCCAAACCTTCCCGTTTTCGTTTCTCAAACCCTCCATCCTGTTTCCCCTTCCGCTTATGGACGCCCACTCGCGCTTACACGCGCGCGCCTTGTTTTTCGCGCCGCCATTTGTCTCCCTGTTGTTGGCCCTGCTCCCGGCCCTGTTCTTCGCCACCGCCTTGCGCGCCGCCGACACCTTGCCGGGCGACTTTCGCGAAATCGTGAACAACGCCCGCCAAAAAGCGTTTCCCTCGGTCGTGTATCTCCATTGCGTGGTTGAAAATTTCGAGCGCGGCGAACGCCAGCGCACCACGACGGCCGGCAGCGGTGTCATCATCTCGGCGGACGGCGAAGTCATGACCAACTGGCACGTCGTTGACCACGCCGTCGAAGTGCGCGCGCTGCTCAACGACGGACGCGCCTTTCCCGTCGAAATCATCGGCGGCGACAAGGACACCGACCTCGCCCTCGTTCGCCTCAAGCTCCCCGCCGGCGAAAAAGTCGCCCCGCTCGAAATCGCCGGCGACGACACGTTGCAGGAAGGCGACTTTGTCATGGCGCTCGGCGCGCCGTGGGGGCTGAACCGCTCGGTGTCGTTCGGCATCGTCAGTTGCGCGCGGCGGTTTCTTCCCTCGGCCAGCGAATACAATACCTGGATACAGACCGACGCGTCGATCAGCCCCGGCAATTCCGGCGGCCCGCTCGTGGACACGCGCGGACGCATCGTCGGCATCAACACCCGCGCCATGCTCTACGGCGGCAACACCGGCTTCGCCGTGCCCGCCAACATGGTGCGCATCGTCGCGCCGCGCCTCCGCGCCGGCGGCAAAACCGGCGCCAACTGGACCTGGGTCGGAGTGCGCCTGCAACCCCTGCGCGATTTTCAGCGCAATGTCTATTTCGACGGCGGCACCGGCGCGATCGTCACCGGCACCGACGAAAACAGCCCCGCGCGCGAAGCCGGCCTGCGCACCCAGGACCGCCTCATCCGCGTCAACGGCACACCCGTCACCGCGCTCATGGAGGAGGACCTCCCCGCCGTGCGCCTCATGCTCGCGCTGCTCCCGGCCGACGCGCCCGCGCGCTTCACGATCCTGCGCGACGGCGCCGAGCAAATCCTCACCGTTCAACCGCGCGCCAAAGGCCTCGTGCAAGGCGAGGAGTTCGCCTGCCCGCGCTGGGATTTCACCGTCAAGGCGATCAACCGGTTCGAAGTCCCCGACCTCCACTACCAGCGCGCCGAGGGTGTTTACGTGAGCGGCATCCGCTTCCCCGGCAACGCCTCCGGCAGCGGCCTGCAAATGCGCGACATCATCCAAGCCGTCAACGGCCTCGACGTGACCACCATCGACGAAGTGCGCGCGCAACACCAAAAAACCACCGCCGCCCTCGAAACCGGCAAAGGCGCCCGCCGCCTCGTGCTCACCGTCCTGCGCAACAACCAGCGTCTCCAGATCGTCATGGACATCTCCCGCGATTACATAGTGAAGTGAATTTGGATTTTGGAATCTGGATTCTGGATTGCGCCACCGCGCGGCGGTGAAATCGGAATTGGAACGGAAGCTCCCCAATCAAAAATCCAGATTCCAAAATTCCCGCCCTTCTCCCGCCATGAAATTTTCCTCCACCACCGCCCTCGCGCTTGCGGCCGTTCATTCTGCGTTTTTCATTTCACATTCTCCGTTGGCGATGGCGGCGTCCGCCGCCGCCGCGTCCTCGCTCTCGCAAGGCGAAATCCCCGCCGCCCTCCGCGCCGCGTTTGTGCAAGTCGAACTCTTCACGCAATCCTCCGCGGGCGAAAACCCGCCCCGGGGGCAACGCACCGCGAACACCGCCGGCCACCTCGTCGCTCCCGACCTCGTCATCGCGCCCGACTTCAACATGCCCCCGCGCTTCGTGCGCGAATGGCGCGTCGCGCACGGCATGGGCGCCGGCGTCACCGCGCGTCCCATCGCATGGGCCGCCGACCGGGGCGCCATGCTCCTCAAACTCGACAACCCCCTCTCCGGCGCCCGCCCCCTCGAATTCGTCCCCGCCGAAGACGCCGCGGCCATCGCGCTCGACACCTGTTTCTCCGTCAAACACGCCGCCGGCGCGGACCGCGACACCACCATCGAACCCCTCTCCCCGCCGCGCTGGTATTCCTACCCCGGCGGCAGACGCGCCCGCCCGCTCCCCGCGGGCGCCCTCATCGTCACCGATGCCGGCGCCCCCGTCGCCCTCGCGCTCTCCGACCCTCTTCGCGCCGACGACGACACACTGAAAATCCCCTGGCGCGAATGGCGGTGGATTTACGAGGACGACCTCGCCGCCCGCCACGAAAAACTCGCCGCCGCCGCCGCCGCCGCGTTCCTCCTCGCCGACATCACGCTGCGCCCCCTCCCCGCGCGCGCCGGCGAAACCTCCCCGCGCTCCACCATCGCCGACCCCTCCGCCAAACCCCATCCCGCCATCGTCCTCTCACCCCGCCGCGTCCTCGTCCTCGCATACATGGCCCCCACCGAGACCGCGCGCCTCGAAAACACCACCCTCCGACTCCCCGGCGGCGGCGCCGTCGATGCCCGCTTTGTCGCCACCGTCCAGAATCGCGGCGCCTTTGTCGTCGAACCCGCGCGCGAGATCGACGCTCCCCTCGCGTTCCCCGCAAAACGCCTCGACTGGCTCGACCGGCGCCAGCGCCTCCTTCTCACCATCGACCTGCGCCTCCAAGGCGAAACGCTCCT
This sequence comes from Opitutaceae bacterium, assembly GCA_031282705.1. Taxonomy (GTDB): domain Bacteria; phylum Verrucomicrobiota; class Verrucomicrobiia; order Opitutales; family Opitutaceae; genus Termitidicoccus. The sequence continues at coordinate 2,891 of JAITDF010000149.1, forward strand.
CGCCCGCCCCGGCATCACCCGCATCCTCTCCACCGACTACAGCACGATTCCCCCCAACCCCCTCAACACCGTCCCGCGACCGGCCGACTCCAGCGGCTCGCTCCACCTCTTCGACCTCGACGGCGGCTTCCTCGGCGGCTCCCTCCATCCCCGCCTCAAGGACGGCACCCTTGCGAACTACACCAATATCGAATCCGCCTTCACCCTCGCCACCTACGCCGGAAATTACCGCGGCTGGGTTGACCCCCTCAACATCCCGCGCGACGAAGCCGGCGAACGCCGCCTCGTCTGGCTCGGCGTTGACCTGCAACCCCTCACCCGCGAACTCGCCCAGGCGCAAGGCGTGTCCGAACGCACGCAAAACGGCGCGACCGGCGGCCTTGTCACCATTGTCCATCCCGGCTCGCCCGCCGAACGCGCCCGCCTGCAAACCGGCGACGTCCTCCTGCGCATGCGCCCCGTAAACAGCAGGCGATACATCGCCATCCGCCCGTCATCCCACAATGCTTCCGCCATGCAAATGCTCACCGGCGCCGCCGAAATCCCCGACAGCATCTACGACCGCATCCCGACCCCCTGGCCGTCCGCCGACAGCCCGCTCAACCAAACGCTCAAACGAATCGGCGCCGGCAAAACCTTCGAGCTCGAATACGCCCGCGACGGCGAATTTTTCACGGTGAAATTTGGCGCCCGTGAAGGCCCGCCCTACTACGGCAACGCCCCCGAAGCCGTCATCGCAAGCATCGGCCTCAATGTGAAAACGCTCACCTTCGAGACGCGCGCCTTCTACAAAATCCCCGACGCCGATTCCGCGCTGATCGTCTCGCGCGTGGTGGCCGGCGGCCGCGCCTCCATTGCCGGCCTGCGCCCCTACGACCTGATAACCGAAGTAAACGACCAGCCCGTGACGACCCCCGCCGCCTTTTCCGAACTCGCAAAAACCGGCGGCAAACTCCGCCTCCTCACCCGCCGCATAAGCCAGACGCGCATCGTGACACTCGACACCGAATAACATGAAAATCATCCAGACATCAAATGCCGCCACCCTGGAGTGCGGTGGCAGAGCGAAACGGCGGCACCGCTTTGGGCGATTTTCAAATTTTCCCGCGTGCAAAAGCGGCGTCGCCGGGCTTCGCCCTCTGCCGCCGCACCCCAAAACCCAATCCAAATAAATTTCCCCATGAAACCACCCACCGCCCTCACCACCTTCACCGCCCGCCTCCTCGCTCTCGCGGCCCTTCATTCTGCATTGGCGTTGGCGGCGGCGGCGGATCCCGCCGACGCATTCACGCTCCCGCTCCCGCCACCGCCCGAGCTCCCGTCTTTGCCCGCGCCACCGGCCGCACCCGCACCCGCGCTCTCGCTAGGCGAAGTCCCCGGCGCGCTCCGCGCCGCATTCGTGCGAATCGATGCTGATCTGCAATCCTCCGCCGGTGAAAACGCGTCCAGCACGCTCGCCCCGGACCTCCGTGCGGAACGCTCCACAATCACCGGCGGCTACCTCGTCGCCCCCGACCTCGTCATCGCGCCCGATTTCAACATCCCGCCGCGCTTCGTGCGCGCATGGAGAGCCGTTCAGGAAATCGCCAACACCGGCACAACCTCCAACACCTACCCCGTCTCCGGCACGCCTCCTTCGCTGAGGACGAAGAAAAAAGCCGGCCCCGCCTCCTCCGCCGGCAATCGCGGCACCGGCGCCACCACCACGACGCGCCCCATCGCCTGGGCCGCCGACCGCAACGCCATGCTCCTCAAACTCGCGCGCCCCGCGCCCCGCGGACGCCCGCTCGAGTTTGCCCCCGCCGAAAACATCGCGCCCTCCTCCTGTTTCTCCGTCAAATACACCGCCGACCTGGGCAACCGCGCCATCATCGAATCCCTCTCGCAACCACGCTGGCAGGTTTCCCCCGACGGCACGCGCACCCGCCGCGTCCCCGCCAACTCCATCATCGCCACCGATGCCGGCGCGCCCCTCGCCCTCGCTCTCTCCGACGCCCTCCCGCCCGACGCCACATGGAAAACCCCTTGGCGCGACTGGCCGTGGATCTACGAAAACGACCTCAAAGCCCGCCACGAAAAACTCACCGCCGCCACCGAATCGGCGCTCATCCACGCCGACCTCAAAATGCGCCCCCTCCCCGTGCGCACCGGTGAAAACCCCTTCTCGTCAATCACGCGCCCTTCCGCCGCCGACCCCTCCGCCAAACCCCATCCCGCCATCGTCCTCTCACCCCGCCGCGTCCTCGTCCTCGCAACCCTCTCCGCCGCCGACACCGCGCGCCTCGAAAACGTCACCCTCCGACTCCCCGGCGACACCCGCGTCCCCGCCCGCTTCATCGCCAGCGTCGCGGCCCACGGCGCCTTCGTCGCCGAACCCGAACACGACATCGAAGCCCCCCTCGCACTGCCCGCCACCGAGCCCGACTGGCCCGCCCTGCGCGACCGCCTCCTGCTCACCATCGACCTGCGCCTTCAAGGCGAAACCCGCCTCGCCCGCCCCGGCATCACCCGCATTCTCTCCGTCGGCTACGGCGTGAGTGACGCCACCGGCGCCAACATCACCACCCCAAGACCCGCCGACCCCAGCAACACGCTCTTCCTCTTCGACCTCGACGGCAACCTCCTCGGCTGCCCCCTCCGCCCCCGCTCCACAAACACCGACGACAACACCTACATCACTCGCTCATCCTCATCAACCCGCGCCCAAATCATCTCCGCCTCCGCCCTCGCCGAATATGCAACCGACCCCGGCGACTGGTCTGACACCACCAACATCCCCCTCACCGAAACCGAGGAACGCCAGCTCGTCTGGCTCGGAGTCGACCTGCAACCCCTCACCCGCGAACTCGCGCAAGCGCAAGGCGTCGCCGAACAAACCCAAAACGGCAACAGCGGCGGCCTCGTCACAAACGTTTATCCCGCCTCCCCTGCCGAACGCGCCGGCCTGCAACCCGGCGACGTCCTCCTGCGCATGCGCCGCGCGAACAGCCCGGCAAACATCGCCATCCGCGCCGGCAATAACAGCAGCTTCTCCATGCAAATGTTCTCCCGCCCCGACCTGCAAATCCCCGACAGCGCGTATGACCGCCTCCCGCCTCCGTGGCCGCTTGCCGACAACCCGCTCAACCGGAAACTCAAGGAAATCGGCGCTGGCAAACCCCTCGAACTCGACTACGCCCGCGACGGCGATTTCTCCACCGTGAGCCTCACCGCCGAAAAAGGCCCCTCGTATTACGGCACCGCGCCCGAGTCCATCTTCGCCGCCAGCGGCCTCAACGTGAAAGCGCTTACCTTCGAGACACGCGCCTTCTACAAAATCCCCGACGCCAACTCCGCTCTGATCGTCTCGCGCGTCGTCGCCGGCAGCCGCGCCTCCGTCGCCGGCCTGCGCCCCTACGATCTCATCATCGAAGTCAACGACCAACCCGTGACCACGCCCGACGCCTTTTCCGAATTCGCGAAAACCGGCGGCAACCTCCGCCTCCTCACCCGCCGCATGAGCCAGACCCGTATCGTCACCCTCGACCTCGACGCCGCCGAATAACGCGCCAGCGACCGGAACCGCCGGCACGCAAGTCATCCGCGGACTGATCTGGACATTATAGTTCTACTTTGTTTAAAAAAGCTTGATTTTTGAAAACTTCCGATGCGATGAAGGCCGTTCGCCGCAAAAGCGGCGCGCAAACACACCCCATAACACAAACAAACCCCAACGGCGGCTGATCCGGCGAAACCGGCCGCGACAAGTAAAAAATGACGCGACAAGGCTGGCCCGGCGGGCCGGACATTTTATGAGCTTTTGCTCCGATTTTTCAGGGCATTTCGCCCTGCATGAACGCGAGGCGCAGGCGCGCCGGTATTTGAACGGCCTGCCCGGGACGCAGCGGCGCAAGAACATGGAGCGCATGGACGTCGAACAGGAGGAAGGAGATTATCAAGGCATGCAGCAGTTCATCGCGGACTCGCCGTGGGACCACGCGCCACTCATGGCGCAAATAGCGCGGGAAGCCGGCGGCATGCTTGGCGGGCAGCGCAACAGCGCGCTGTATATCGACGGGACGAGCTTTGTGAAAAAAGGCGGGGCGAGTGCCGGGGTGCAGCGCCAGTATTGCGGGCGGCCGGGCAAGATAGAGAACTGCCAGGTGGCCGTGTTTGCCTGCCTGGGCAGCGGCGAACGCGCG
>JAITDF010000522.1 GCA_031282705.1 Opitutaceae bacterium
AGGGGCTGAATTTTTCGCATCGAAACAACCAGCGCATCGGCGTCGCCGTCGCCGACTCGCCCGACGGCCCATGGCGGCGCGCCGACCGGCCGCTCATCGACATCACGCCCGGATTCCACGATGCGCTCTGCTGCACAAACCCCGCCGTCATGCGGCGGCCCGGCGGGGATTTCCTGATGATCTACAAAGGTGTCGCGAAGGAACGTCCCCTGCCCTTCGGCGGCCCGGTCACCCACATCGTCGCCACCAGCCCTTCGCCCGAGGGGCCGTTTACCAAGCTGCCCGCGCCCGTCTTCACCAAACCCGGCGCCGATTTTCCGGCCGAGGATCCGTGCATCTGGTATCAGGACGGCGAATACCGCGCCATTGTGAATTACATGAAAGGCTTCTTCATCCACGAAGGCCGCTCGCTCACGCTGATGCGCTCGCCCGACGGCATCGACTGGAGCCCCGCGCCCCGCGTCCTCGTCGGCAAACCCGAATACACCACGACGGACGGCCGGCGCGTCCCGCTCCACGTGCTGGAACGCCCGCAAATCTGGCTCGACAGGGGCGAACCCGCCGTCCTCTTCTGCGCCGCCTCGCCCGACAAACAACCCGGCGGCGGCGAAACCTATAACATCGCCATCCCGCTCAAACGCCCCTCGTCCTGAACCATCGTTCTCGTTCTCTCTTTCTTATTCGTGATGTTTCGAGAACGAGTAAGAGAACGAAAACGATAAAAACCATTCCCTTTCCGCCATGCATCCTCCGGCCAACATGCCAACCAACAAGAGAACGTTCATCCTCCCCCGCATTGCCCTCGCCTGCGTCCTGATCCAGGTCGCCAGCCCTGGCCTGCCCCTCGCCCCGGCGGCCACATTCCATGTCAACCCCGCGGGCGACGACGCCGGTGACGGAGGCCGCGCCCGTCCATGGCGAACCTTGGAACGCGCCCGGCACGGCGTGCGCGAAGCGTTGGCGCAGGCACCCGGAGACAGCATCGAGGTCGTGTTCGATGGCGGCACGTATGTCTTCGAGCACCCCGTCTGCTTTCGCCCCGAAGATTCCGGGAAAAACGGACGCACCGTGACCTATCGCGCCCGTGAAGGCGAAACCGTGGTGTTCACCAGCGCCGCGACGCTCTCCGGCTGGAAACAGGACGAACCCGGTCGCTGGCAAACCCGGACCCCGCCCGGCTGGCACTTTCGCCAACTCTACATCAACGGTCGGAAAGCCCGGCGATCTCGCACACCGAATGGGGATGCGCTGCTCCATCTGCCGGCCAAACCCGTCTCCGATGGTTTCGTGATTGCCGCGGATCTGCTCCCGGCTGGCCTCACGCCGGCGGGTGACGCTCCGGAACTCAACGTTTACCTGGAATGGATGCACAAGCGCCTCCGCATCTCGGAAATTGTGCCCGTCCCCGGCAAGCCCTCGCAGGCGGAGGCCAAAATTCACAACCCCGAATGGCTCGCCCTCAAAACCGGGCCGCAAGGAGCCAAAAACTACTCGACCACGACCGCATACTGGCTGGAAAACTCGCTCTCCTTTCTCGATGCTCCCGGCGAATGGTTCCATGATACCGCGACCCGCACCCTCTACTACCTTGCCCGCGCCGATGAGGATCTCGCGACCGCCGTCGTCACGGCGCCCCGGCTGGAATCCCTCGTCGTGCTGGACGGCACCCTGGACCGTCCGGTCCAAGGTTTGCGCTTTGTCGGGCTCACCTTTGCCGACACCAATTGGACCCGCCCCGACCGCGAGGGACTCGTGGACATCCAGGGCAACACGCTCGTGCCGTCCGTTTTGGTGAAGGATCCCCGCTTCCGGCACCAGCTCCGAAAGGAAACAATCCCCGCCGCCTTCAACGCCCGCTCCGCCGGCGATATTCACATCGTCGGCTGCCGTTTCGAGCGGCTTGGCGGCTCCGCCATCAACTTTGACACCGGAGGCGCGGGCAACCGCATCCTCGGCAACCGTTTTGCCGACATCGCCGGCAACGGCATCAACATGGGCGACGACGCCGTCAAGCCCGGCGACCCGCGCTGGTGGCCGGCGGATCTGCGCATCGCCCGCAATCTCATGGAACGCGTGGGCACGGAATACCACGGCGCCATCGCCATCCTCGTCACCTACGCCGCCGGTGTCGTCGTGGAGCACAACACCATCCGGCATGTGCCCTACACCGGCATCAGCGTCGGCTGGGGCTGGGAAATCACCGAGGCCGTGCCGCAAATGCGCAACGTCGTCATCCGGCGCAATCGCATTGAATCCTACTGCGAAAAAGTCATCGACGGCGGCGGCGTTTACACCCCCAACCCGGTTTACTTCGATGCTGAACACGGACGGAATCGCATTCACGAAAACTACATCGACGCCGGCGCGCGCGGCCGCGATTCTTCGCTGGTCGTTCTGGGCATCTACTTCGATGGCTGCAGCTCCGGTTGGGACGCCTATGACAACGTCATTGCGAACGCCTCAAACTGGTGGGTCGGCAACAAATCATGGGGTGCGCAAGTCAAGACGGACATCAATGTCGTCCGCAACTACACGACCCACGGCAATCCTCGTCTCACCGGCCTCGACGCCTCCGCCCGGATCGTGGTCGCGGACAACCACATTGCTCCTGCCTCCGACTGGCCGGCGCCGGCGCGCGCCATCATCGCCCGCGCCGGCCACGACGCCCCGTAAACCCACGTTGTCCGCGCACGGCGCGCCGAAAAGCCGGGCTTTTACAGCGCGCGAACACCCGGTCCAGCACCCCGGCCTTAACCCCAACACTTCTTAATTACTGACTGATGTTACGCGGC
>JAITDF010000180.1 GCA_031282705.1 Opitutaceae bacterium
CGGAAGCGGAGACAGTGCTTGATCTTTTCGGCCCCGGAGGAGCGCGGTGTTTCAGCCCCGGAGGGGCGTCAGGCACCGGTGTGTCGGCGGATTTCGCCCCGAAGGGGCGGCAGCAAGGGAAGGGCGGGGAAATGCGATGACGCGAACGGCGCGCGCTGCCGCCCCTTCAGGGCTTGGGGTTTTAATCAACGTTTTCCGTGGGTTCCGCGCGGCGCTCGGCACCCACGGCTAAATGCTGCCGCCCCTCCGGGGCTGAAAAGGTCAAGCGCTGTCTCCGCTTCCGCGTAACATCAGTTAACTGATGTTGCGCAGCCAAAGGAATCCAGGGCTTCGCGAAGGCACGGCGGCGGCGGATTGCGTGGCACGGGCGTCCCGCCGCCGCGTAACATCAGTTTTCAAGCAGGTTTGGAAACCTGCGCCACGACCGGCTGCCGGCGCGGCACGGCGGGGCCGCGTGACATCCGCGAACAACCTACACCAGCCGGCCGCCGCAGATGACCTGGGCGACCGGGTTGCCGCCGAGTTCGTAGGCGAGCTGGCGCTCGTCCTTGTGATGCAGCAGGAGCAAATCCGCGCGCCTGCCCGCCTCGATCGTGCCGCGGTCGGGAAAGCCCAGCAATGCCGCGGGGTTCACCGTGCTCGCGGCAATCGCCTCCTCCGGCGAAAGCCCGCAGAAGCGCACGGCCAGCGCGATGACCAGCGGCATCGAAAGCGTCGGCGCGGTGCCGGGGTTGCAATTCGTCGCGAGCGCGAGCGCCCCGCCCCGGTCCACGAAAAACGCCGCGCTCGCGAAACGCCCGCCGGCGTGGAACGCCGTCGCCGGCAGCACCACGCCGAAAGTGTTCGAGCGGGCGAGCAGTTCGAGGTCGGCCCGGGTTGACGCCTCCAGGTGGTCCACGCTGAGCGCGTGCATGCGCACCGCCTCGGGAATCATGCCGGTGGGTTTCTGCCAGTCGGCATGCACGCGGATCGGGTGGCGTTTGCGCGCCTTTTCAAAAAGTCTCACGCAGGCCTCGACCGTCCACGCGCCGGGCTCGCAAAACGCGTCCACCGCGATGCCCGGAAACTCGCGGATGATTTCCGGCAGCAGGTCGCGCACGACCAGCTTCACGTAGTCGTCGAGATTGCCCTCGAAGGCGTGGCCGAGCAGCGCCGTCGGCACCACCGTGCCCGGCCATTCGCCCGCCGCGCGCTGGATGGCGCGCAGCATTTTCAACCCGGCCTCGACCGTGAGCCCGTAGCCGCTTTTGACCTCGATGGTCGTGGTGCCGCCGCGCAGCGCCTCCTCCAGCCGCGCGCGCAAGTTGGCCGAGAGCTGGTTGCGCGTCGCCTCGCGCACGGCCCGCGCGGTCGTGTGGATGGCGCCGCCCTTGCGCAGGATTTCCTCGTAGGACTCGCCGCGCATCAGGCGCTCCCATTCGTCGAGCCGGTCGCCGGCCCAGCAGGCATGCGTGTGGCAATCGACAAACCCCGGCATGAGCACGCGCCCGAGCGCGTCGATCACGCGCGCGCCGGCCGGCGCATCCACCTTTTCGCCCACCGCCGCGATGAGACCGCCGGCCACGAGCACCTCGCCTTGCGGAATCACGCCCAGTTCGCGCAACGCCGCGCCCCGCCTCGGCGTTTGCAAGCCGGGCGCGGCCAGCGTGAGCACCCGTGCGTTGCGGATGTGGAGAGATGTGCAGGCGGCGGAATCGGCGGACGGCGGGGTCATGACCCGGATATTTGCGACAAATGACCGCGCCACGACAAGCCCCGTATGCGGTCCGCGACAAAAAGAGGGCGGCAGGCTCGGACAGCCCGAGCCCGCCGGGTCTTAACCGCTGATGGGACGCAGGAGAGGGTTTTTGAACGGTTCGGGGAGCGCACGCGTCTCGCGTGCGGTGTTCGGCGTCCCGCCGGACACGGTTCGACCGAAGGGTTTGGGCGGGACGCCCAAGCCGGCACGCGGGACGCGTGCGCTCCCCGAACCCGCCGTTCCGCGCAACATCAGTTAACCGCTGATGGGACGCGGCTCCGTCGTACCGCAGACTTCCAAGTCTGCTTCGAAACTTACGCCGGGTTCGCGGCCTGTTCTTGGGCTGGGCTTGTCCGCGGGCCTTCGGCCCGGGAGCAGGTTTGGAAACCTGCGGTACGGGGCGCTGCCGCGCCGGCGGACTGTCGTGGCGCTGGCGTCTGTCGTCCCGCAGACTTCCAAGTCTGCTTCTTCCGTGCAACACCACGAAGGCTGGAAAGATAACGTCGTGAAAATAGCCCCCCTGATTTTAATAATTATTCTTCCTAAAAAATATTGACAGCTTTGTTTTTTCTCTTAATTGTGATGCTTGAAAAATTCTTCCACCACCCGAAACCGGCAATCATCCTCTCCCGTCCGCCGCCGCGAGGGCGCGTTGGAAAATCAATCCATTTTCCTTCTTTCCACTTCAACAAACTCATCAAATGAACGTGTGCAATTTTTATTCCATTGGGAACCGGTTGCCTGCCTCCCAAGGCGCGTTCGTTTCATTTGCGGCCGGCGAGGCTTATTCGCGGCAGGATACAATTTTTTCAACGTCTTCCATAAATGGCCAAAATCATCCCCCCCCCGAATTTCGCAATTATGTGATTGTGGTGTAATTGCGTCATTTTTCTACCGGGATTGCCCATGCCGGGCATCACATGGTGATACCCTTTTGCGCCCCGAGGGCGGCTTGGCTGCGGATTTGCGTGCGGATGTCAACAGACGCCGCGAAAAGGCAAATTCCGCAAACCCTGCAAAAGTTGCGGCCCAAAGCATGATGTCTGGACGGCTTTGCCGTCCACGGACGGGACGCGCGTGCCCTTTCGGTCATACCCCTTTGGCCAGACCCCTTTTGGCCATGTTCTTCCGGCCCAGCCCCCGCGGTGGAATTTTGAATTTTTTCAAAGCGCCCTTTGGTTTCATCATAACCTAATAACTTATTTATACTCATTGTTTTCTTATTAAAAACTCCGCTGCTTCGGCATCAAATTTCACCTCAAACCTCTCCTCCTTTCCTCCTTCCCTTCCCTCCCCGCCACTCCACTCCCTCCCCTCCACTTTCCACCGGTCACTCCTTCTCCCCGCCATGCATACCATATTCCCCTCCCATAGTCGCACCGCCTCCGGCCGTCCGTGCCGCCGCCGCGCGGCGCGCGCCTGTCTGCCCGGCTTTCTGGCCTTTCTGGCCGCAGCCGCCTTCGCGCCCGGCGCCGCCGCCCAGCAGCGCACCGACGACAACCGCCGCCTCGCCTGGACCGGCTCATACGGCGCCGACTGGTCCGGCTCCTCCTGGAAAACCGCCGACTCCTACCTGAGCAGGCTGAACACCACCGAGGCCCAGTGGACTGGCCCGATTCAGGGCTCGGGCGAGCCGTCGCTGGCTTTCCTCGCCGGCGACTCCGTCCTCTTCGACAGCACCGGCAACGCCGCCGCCCGCGCCATCGCCATCGCCGACGGGGGCGTCACCGCCTCCGATGTCGTCGTCTCCGGCGCCGGCGACTACACCTTCACCGGCGGCGTGCTCACCGCCGACGGCGGCGTGCTGACGCCGACGACCTACCAGCTTGCCGGCCCCGGCGTCGCGCCCGGCGGGCGGCTCGTCAAGACCGGCTCCGGCAGCCTCACGCTCTCCAACGCCGGCAACGTCTTCAAGGGCGGCATCCTCCTCGCGGAAGGCTGGCTCCGCGTCACCAACAAAAACGCCCTCGGCGGCAACACCATCACCATCCTCCCCCTCGCCGCCTCCGGCACCGGCTACATCCTGCCCGCCATCGTCGCCGACGCCAACGGCACCCTCCTCCGCGCCAGCACCGCCACCAGTCTCACCGACCCCGGCATCCATGTCGCCTCCGGCGCTTCCGGCCTCGACATCACCGGTGCCATCAACTTCGCCACCACCACCGGCGGCCTTCGCATCCAGACCGACGGCGACGCCACCATCTCCGGGCGCATCGCGGCCGCGGTCAACACCATCCCCGCCGGTCCCACCGGGGGCGTTCTTTTCAAACACGGCGACGGCACCCTCACCCTCACCGGCTCGAACAACGCCTTCATCAACACCGGCAGCACCATGGCCGACGTCAACAACACCGGCACCGCCATCAACATCGGCACCAACATCGGTGTTGTCGTCATGGAGGGCAAACTCGTCGCCACCACCGCCGGCGCCCTCGGCGGCGGCTCCCTCTACGTCAGGCAGCACACCGGCACGCTCGCCTTCCACGGCGTCCGCGACGACGCCCACCCCGTCACCTACCCGATGGCCATCCTCGGCGGCGGCGACATCGAGGTCTCCGGCGGCAGCGACATCACTTTCGACTGGCGCTTCGGCACCCTTGTCAACGCCCCCGCCGCCGCCAACAACCTCATCGGCAACCTCACCGTCACCGCCGCCTCGCGCCTCACCGCCCTCGCCTCCGGCACCCTCGCCAGCGTCCTCGGCGGGCGCAACGTCGCCGTCACCGTCTCCGACCGCTCCACCCTCGTCCTCGGCCGCGAGGGCATCACCGGCCGCACCCTCGGCACCGGGGCGCCCATCGAGTATCCCATCGACGCCGGCAGCATCGCCCTCACCGGCGCGAGCACCCTCGTCCTCCAGCCCAACACCTGGCTCAACCTCACCGGCGCGCTCACCTTTGACGACGACTCCAGGCTCGCCTTTGCCGCCGCCGGCGTCTCCCGCCTCGACTACGTCTATGCCGCCGTCCCCGCCGTCTCCGAGCACCTTGTCCCCGCGGGCATGACCCTCGAACGCCGCGTCAACGCCGAGGCGGGCCGCATCGACTACATCGTCACCAACCAGGTCGCCAACCCCGTGAAAAACGCCGGCCTCGCCTTCGCCGCCGCCGACACCGTCCTCGACCTCGCCGCCTCGCGCCTCCACGAAGACTTCCTCCTCCCCGTCGCCGCCGCCGCCGCCGGCGCCGCCGCCGACGGCAAATGGGCCCACGGCGCCTTCCTGCGCGGCATCACCGGCGATTTCAACTTCGACGACGCCGGCTGGGACGGCCGCCTCGGCGGCGCCCTCGCCGGCTTCAACAGCACCCTCGGCCGCCGCCTCCAGCTCGGCTTCCACGCCGGCATCACCGAAAGCAACCTCTCCATCACCACCGCCGCCACCCGCGCCGAACTCCGGGCCAAGCAGCGCTTCCTCGGCCTCCACGCCATCCAGCGCCTCGGCCGCTTCCACATCGGCGCCCATGCCGCCCGCGTCCTCGCCCACGCCGACACCTGGCGCGACGAAACCGGCATCGAAGTCCGCGGCCGCTTCAAAAACTCCGGCTACACCGCCGGCCTCGAAGCCGGCCTCACCCTCGCCCCTTGGGAAAACACCCTCATCCGCCCCTATGCCGCCGTCCGCTACACCGAACTCGACCTCCGCGACTTCGACGAGCGCATCATCAGCAAGACGGGCAGCCCGATGGCCTTCGCCGAACAGGACATCACCGACACCCTCTCCCAGCTCACCTTCGGCGTGCAGGCCGCCCGCCGCTTCACCCTCCTTGGCCGCAAGGCCTCCGTCTCCCTCAACCTCGCCGGCCGCCACGCCCTCCTCGCCCCCGACGACACCCGCGACGCCGTCTTTGCCGACGTCCCCGGCATGGCGCCCGTCACGCTCGCCCGCGACGATTATTACAAGGACACCGCCGTCATCGGCGCCTCCCTGCGCGTGCTCCTCCCCCGCCGCATCCAGGCCGGCCTCGACCTGGAGCACGAAACCGGCTCCGCCCGCACCCGCGACACCGCCGCGCTCTCGCTGGGCATCACGTGGTGAAAATCCCAAATCCCAAATCCCAAAAAAATTCCAAATCCCGAAATCCCAAAACCCAAAAAACGCCTCCGCCCATGAACACCTCCTCCGCCTCCTTCACCCGTGCCACCGCGCCCGTCACGCCGCCGCGCAAGCCCGCCGCCGCCCGCGCCCCCTTGAAATTTCCCCCGTTGAAATTTGGGATTTTTTTGGGATTTGGGATCTTGGGATTTGGGATTTGCGCCCCCGCCCCCGCCGCCGAGCCGCCCTCCCCCGCCGAGCCTGCCGCGCCCGCCGCCGGCGCCGCCGAGCCCGCGCCCGCCCCATCGCGGCAGACCCTCGCCGTCACCGGCCGCGTCTTCAACACCGTCACCGGCTACTACGTGCGCAGCGCCGAAGTCCGCCTCGCCGGCACCGACAACATCGTCTATACCGAGGACGGCGGCGCCTACCGCATCGAAGTCCCCGCCGGCCCCGTCACCCTCACCGCCAGCTACGCCGGCGTCCAATCCGCCACCCTCACCCTCGACGCCCGCCCCGGCGCGCCCAACATCCTCGACTTCGAGCTCCAGCCCCTCGGCGCCCCCGCCGCCGCCGCCGCACCCGGCAGGGAGGAAATCGTCATGCTCGAAGCCCTCACCGTCTCCGAGGAACGCGTCGGCCAGGCCAAGGCCATCCAGGAGCAGCGCGCCGCCATCAACGTCAAGACCGTCATCGCCACCGACAACTTCGGCGAACTCACCCAAGGCAACATGGGCGAGTTCCTCAAATACATGCCCGGCATCGCCCTCGACTACACCGAAGTCGAGGCCACCGGCGTGCGCATCGGCGGCCTCGACCCCAAATACACCGGCTTCTCCACCGACGGCATCAACCTCGCCTCCGCCAACTCCTCCGCCTCCCGCGCCCTCGACATCGCCTCCGTCTCCATCACCGGCATCGAAGCCATCGAGTTCAACCAGACCCTCACCGCCAGCATGGACCCCGCCTCCGCCGCCGGCAACATCAACCTCAAAAGCAAATACTCCTTCAACATCAAGAAAAACACCTTCCGCTACCAAATCGGCCTCGACGGCACCAGCGACGCCCTCGACTTCGGCCGCGACTACATGCCCGACGACAAACTCCACTACCGCATCCACCCCGGCGGCATGTTGAACTACGGCGGCACCTTCTTCAACCGCCGCCTCGGCCTCGAAGCCAGCGTCAGCAGCTACACCTCCTACGTCCTCCAAACCTTCAACCAAGTGCGCTACTCCTACTACACCGGCGACCTCCCCGGCACCCTCGTCTCCAGCCCCGTCATCGCCCAAATCACCTGGCGCCCCGGCCCCAAAATCTACGAACGCACCGCCGCCAACCTCTCCTTCGACTTCAAAATCACCCCCAAGCTCATCCTCTCCCTCCGCGGCAACTACAACAAAAGCGAAGGCGAATACATGAACCTCTACACCCGCCTCGCCGCCTACGACTACACCTCCGCCACCGCCAGCCGCAACGGCCCCTCCCTCAGCATCCAGACCGCCGACTCCACCCTCACCAACTGGGTCGTCACCCCCACCAACGCCACCAGCACCAACTCCCGCCTCTACACCGAATACTCCCGGCACCGCTCCAAAACCGTCAACCAGCTCCTCTCCCCCCGCCTCAGCTACAAAAACGGCCCCCTCAACATCGAACTCCGCACCGCCTACACCAAGGCCCGCAGCACCTTCCTCGACGGCGGCGAACACATGTTCCGCTCCACCGGCTCCCGCATGTCCGGCATCGGCTGGACCGCCACACGCCCCTCCGAAGGCTCCCCCGCCTGGACCCTCACCCAGACCGACGGCATGGACTGGCGCGTCCCCCAAAACTGGAGCCGCTCCAACACCTACGACTCCGTCCTCTACACCAACCCCGAAGTCACCGAAAACGAACAATTCTCCGGCTACCTCGACATCACCTACGCCCGCCGCGTCTTCGGCCAGCCCGTCACCTTCAAGGCCGGCGGCGGCGCCCGCCACAACGACTACACCTACACCGGACGCGACGACCGCTACAACTACCTCGGCCCCAGCGCCCGCCAGATCGAAGACACCATCCCCTGGACCCAAAACTACATCTTCGACTACAAATACGGCAACGTCACCGACCAAAACTGGCGCGCCGACAGCGAATACGAACTGGGCCGCCTCTTCATGGCCCACCCCGAATGGTTCCAATACGACGCGATCCGCTCCTACGCCCGCAACATGCTCAAACCCCGCGAGGCCTCCGAAGACATCAACGCCGCCTACATCGAAGCCACCTCCCGCTACAAGGCATGGCAGTTCAACCTCGGCCTCCGCTACGAAACCACCACCACCAAGGCCAAAGTCACCCGCATGAGACCCGCCGAGGACATCGCCGCCGCCAAAGCCCTCGCCTCCCAGGAACAAATCGACTCCGGCATGTTCGACGACACCGCCTCCATCGCCGGCATCAACTTCAAATACTACAACGGCCAGCGCATCACCCGCGAACGCGACTACGACAACCTCTTCCTCTCCGGCGGCCTCAAATACGACATCACCCAAAACCTCCGCTTCCAACTCTCCGCCTCCCAGTCCATCCTCCGCCCCAACTACTCCAACATCGCCGGCGTCATCAGCTTCTACGACACCAACTACTCCACCGACATCTGGGTCCCCAACCCCATCCTCAAACCCGAGCGCGCCACCAAATACTACGCCGGCCTCAAATACTACCTCAACCCCGCCGGCTCCATCGGCCTCTCCGCCTACCGCCTCGACATCCGCGACAAACAAATCAACGGCATCCAAATCACCCAGGAACAAGCCGAGCAACAACTCGGCTTCCCCCTCCGCGACGCCATCGACCTCGTCGTCGACAACGAATCCGGCGGCTCCGGCTCCGGCGGCGGCGGCGACGAAAGCGGCGACGACAACAACGACGTCACCGTCATCTACACCCCCATCACCTACCGCTCCACCGTCAACGTCGCCGGCACCCGCACCATCTACGGCGTCACCTTCGACTACGACCAGCAACTCACCTTCCTCCCCGGCTTCCTCAAAGGCCTCGGCGTCTTCGGCTCCTACACCTGGTCCGAAATGCAAAACGCCCGCGAAGACGAAGAAATCATCGGCGTCATCAACCACTCCGCCAACGGCGGCATCAAATACCGCTACAAACGCTTCAACCTCCAACTCCGCGCCTCCTGGCAGGACGACCAGCTCAAACGCGTCACCCGCCCCCAACCCGGTCGCGACTGGATCCTCGACGACCACGTTTACCAGAAATCCCGCATCATCTGGGACCTCTCCGGCGGCTTCAACCTCGCCCGCGACCTCGACCTCGTCTTCGCCATCCGCAACGTCTTCAACGCCCCCCAAATCCTCTACTCCAACGAACGCAGCCGCATGCACGAATACTACGACACCGGCGCCATCTGCAGCGTCAGCCTCAAAGGCGCCTTCTGACCCCCCTCGTTCTCGTTCTCTCCCTCCACCTCTCCCTCCTTCTCCTTCCTCTTTCTCTTTCCTCTTTCCTCCACCTCTCCCTCCACCTCATTCCCACCCTCCACCCTCCACCCGCCACCCGCCAACCGCCACCCGCTCACCCACTTCACCCACTTCACCCACTTCGCCAACCCGCCACCCACCAACCCGCCGCCACCCATGAACACCACCCGCCGCCACACCACCGCCGCCGCCCCCGCCCCCCATTTCTCCCCCTCCCGGAAGAATTTCTCCCCCTTCCCGAAAAC
>JAITDF010000222.1 GCA_031282705.1 Opitutaceae bacterium
CCGCTTGCCTCTGGCGGGAGCATCCTGCTCCCGCCATTTTTTGGGCGGCGCGCTGTGCGCGCCGTCAGGCAAGCGGGACGCTTGCCCTACTTTTCAAACTGCCTTTTCGTCTTTCGTCAGGTGTGGGCCGGGGAAAGAGGAAAGAGAAAGAAGAACGATAAACGATAAACGATGGACGACGGACGGAAACGGACGCCTTCGCGTAACATCAGCGAGCAAGCTCACCGGCTCTCCATAAAAAACGCGCGCCTCCTTCCGCGCCCCCTTCCGTGGCGCATTCCGCGGCTTGACACCGTCCACTTTTGCCTTTCGCTTGGCCGCCTCGTGAAACCTCTCCTCCAATGCGTCGCGTTTCTGCTGGCCGCTGTCTGGCTGCCCGCCGCGCAGCATTGCCATCTGGAGGCGCTCGGCATCATCGCCGCGCACGAATGCCGCGCCGGCGGCGGCGGCGGCGCGGAGGAGGCGCACGGCAAACGCCCGCACGAGGCGCCGGCGTCATGCGCGCACGAGAATTGCAACGCCGTCGAGGATGGCGCGTATTCGCCCTCCAAGGACAGCGCCCCCGCCCCCGCCCCGCTCCTCTCGCCCTGCCTGTGCCTTGCCTGCCTCCATCATTTTCTGAGCGGGGCCGCCGCCGCGCGGCCCGCTGAATTGCTTTCCCCGCCCCCCGATCACCGGGAACACCCGCAGGACTGGGTGCCCGCGTGGGCGTTTGCCCGCCGCGCCGCGCAATCACCGCGCGCGCCTTCGCCCGCCACGGTCTGATCAGCCCCCGCGCGGACTCCGCGCGGACTCGGACTGACGGACCCACCCCGGCAACAACGACGCACCGTCGTGCGCTTCCGCGCGCCTGCGCGTCCGCGTGCGCCGCGTGCGCCGGGGAGCCGGCGGCCGGGGAGCCGGCGGGGCAACGCCCGCCTTTCCCTCACCCGTCCCGCCTGTCGCTCACCGTCGCCCTTCCCGCCCATCGTCCCGCCTTTCCTTCAACGACCGCCTTTTCCCTCACCCATTATCTTATGAAAAAACAAACATCCATCCTCCGCGGCATTGTCCCGCCTTCTGAATTTCATCCCGGCCGGCGGCATCCCGCCGGACTGCATCCCGCCCGGCGGCATCCCGCCCGGCTGCTTGTCCCGCTCGGGGCCGTCCTCGGCCTTTCCGTCCTGAACGCCGCCTCCGGCGCCGCCGGCGGCCCGCCGGAAACCGGCGCAAATCGACATGAATCGGCCCGCGTCGAAAACGCCGCCGCCGCCGTCGCCCAAAGGAGCGCGGGCATTCCTGACTGCGGCACCGCGGACAGGAATGTCCGCGCTCCCAGCCTCCCGGACGCCACCGCCGCCACCGCCACCACCGCTGCATCCTCCGCCAGCGCCGCCACCGCCGGCTCCTCCTCCTCCGCATCCGCCACCACCGCCGCATTCGCCGCCGCCGCCGCACCGGAGGCGCCCTTGCAATCCGTGGGCGCGCTCGTCGCCCAGATCATGGCGCAAAATCCCGAACGCCGGTTCTACGAGGCCGAAATCGACGCGGCCAAGGCGGGCGCCCGCGTCGCCCGCGCCTGGGCCGACCCGGAAATCTCCCTCGACGCGGGCCGCAAGCGCGTGCGCGACGACCACGGCGCCCTCGCGGGCGAAGGCGTCGCGTGGTCGGTCACCATCACGCAGACCTTCGAGTGGCCCGGGCGCATCGCGCTGCGCAAGGCCATCGCCAACCGCGACGTCGAGCTTGCCCGGCTCGGCCTCGACCGGTTCAACCAGGCGCTCTCGGCGCGCGCCCGCGAACTCGCCTTCGGCCTGCACGCCGCCAACGCCAGGGCCGCCGCCATCGGCGAAGTGGCCGGCCGTTTCGCGGCGCTCCGGGAAACCTTTCTCGCCCGCGACCCCGCCGGCCTCACGCCGCTGCTGGAGACCCGCGTGATCGAGGCCGCCGAGCTTGCGCTGCAACGTCGCGCCACCGAGGCCGCGCTCGCCGTGCAGGCCGCGCTCATCGAGATCAACCAGCTCCGCGGCGCCGCGCCCGGCGCCGCGCTCCGCGTCGCCGCGCCCGCGCTTGCGTTCCGCCCCGTCGCCGCCGGCCTCGACGCGCTGCTCGCCGCCGCCCTCGAAAACAACTTCGACCACCGCATGCGCCGGCTGGAACTCGAACAGCAGGGCTGCGCCGTCCGGCTCGCGAAAAACGAACGCTACCCGTCCGTGAGCGTCAGCCCGTATTACTCCGACGCCAGGGCCGGCGACCGCGAGACCATCATCGGCGCCGGCGTCTCGCTCCCGCTCCCGCTTTCGGGCGGCAAACGCGGCGCGGTCCAGCTCGCCGAGGCGCGCCGGCGGCAGGCCGGGGCCGCCATGCTCGTGGCCGGGCGCGAGCTTGAGCGCGAAGTGGCGACCGCCGCCCGCGCCTTCGAGGCCCGGCTGGCCGAGACCCGGCGCTGGCCGGCCGGCGCGGCCGCGCGCTTCCGCGACGCCGCCGCGCTCGCCGACCGCCACTACCGCCTCGGCGCCGTGCCCATCGCCACCTACCTGGAGTTGCAAAACAGCTATCTCGACGCCGTCGAGGCGATCCTCGACACGCAGCGCGAAACCCTCGCCGCGGGCCTGCGCCTCGAACAACTCACCGGCCTCGAACTCAACCCCGTCGAAATCGCGCCATGAAACTGGAAAACCTTTTCGTGAAATCACCAGACGCGGGAAACGCCGGCACGGGAAACGCCGGCACGGGGAGCGCGCGCGTCTCGCGCGCCGGTTTTGGCGTCCCGCCAAAACCCATTGCCCGGCGGGACGCCGGGCAAGACATGCGGGACGCGTGTGCTCCCCGGAAAAACACCGCCCGTTTCCTTTGGGCCGGCCTGCTCGCCGCCGCCGCGCTCGCGCTCGCCGGTTGCGTGGAAAAACATGGCCGCGACGCCGCCGCGCGCGACGACCACGCCACCGCGCCCGCCGCGAACGACGACCACGCGGATGCCCATTCCGTCCATGAACCCGCCGCCGCGCACACCGGCCACGGCCACGCCGCCGCCGCCGCCGAGCACGGCGACCACGACCACGGCCACGCCGGGCACGCCGCCGCCGCGCATGGCGACCACGGCCACGCCGTCGCCGCGCCCGCCGCGCATGGCGGCCACGACCACGCGGGGCACTCTGGAGACGAAGCCGGACAGGGCGTCAGTTTCGAGGCCGGACGGGGCCTGCGACTTTCGCCCGAGGTCATCCGCGCCCTCGCGATAAAAACCGAGGATGCGACGGAACATCCCCTCGCCGCCGAGTTGAACGTATCCGCCCAAATCATCGCGACCGCGCCGCGGATCATCGCCTCCGCGCGTGTATCCGAGGCGGAGTCCGCCGCGCTCGAAAAAGCGTCCCCCGCCGGTGCGAGGCTGCTGCTTGCCGACCGCTCGGCCACGCAGGCCACGCGGTTTGTTGACCTCGTTTTCGAGATCGCCCTCCCGCCCCCGCCCGCGCCGCCGCCCGCGACCGGCAGCTTCGTCACGCTCGCCCTCACCGGCGCGCCCGCGACGGTCCTGTCCGTGCCCCGTTCCGCCGTGCTCGAAACGGCGGCGGGCTCGTTCGTGTATGTCGTCAATGGCGATGCCTTCCTGCGCACGCCCGTGCGGACCGGCAGCCGCTCCTCGTCGCTCGTCGAAATCACCGACGGTCTCTACGCGGGCGATGTCGTGGCCGTCTCCCCCGTCGAACAACTCTGGCTCGCCGAGCTGCGCCTCACCAAGGGCGGCGGCCACAGCCATTGAGGTCGCGCGCGCCACCGGGTCATCCGCGTCACGCGCATCACACACCAACTTCCACCCTGTTTTTATTTTTCCATGATAGACAAAATCCTTGAGTTTTCCCTGCGCCAGCGCGTGTTCGTGCTCATCGGCGCGGCGGCGCTCATTTTCATCGGCATCTGGTCGGCCCTGCGCCTGCCCATCGACGCCGTGCCGGACATCACAAACGTCCAGGTGCAAGTCAACACCGCCGTCCCCTCGCTCGCGCCCGAGGAAATCGAAAAACTCGTCACGTATCCCGTCGAGGTCGAGATGGGCGGCATCGAAAACCTCGTCGAGGTGCGCTCCATCTCCAAATTCGGCCTCTCGCAGGTCACGCTGGTTTTCAAGGAAGGCAGCGACCTCTACCGCGCGCGCCAGCTCGTCGGCGAACGCCTCCAGGCCGTCGCCGAGGAGCTGCCGCCGGGCGTCGTGCCCAAGCTCGCGCCCATCACCACCGGCCTCGGCGA
>JAITDF010000064.1 GCA_031282705.1 Opitutaceae bacterium
CCTGTCCCATTGCCATTGCGGATGCCTGCACACGATAGGCCGAGGCGGCCTCCTGGTCGCCGCAGGCGCACCGTCCGGCCACCAGCAGGTTTTTGCTGTCGCGGGGCAGCAGCGCGCCCAGCGGGATGGTGGGGAAAACGCCTTCGCGCAGCGGACGGGTGTCAATGCCGGCGCCGCCGGGCGCGTGGACATCCACCGGGTAGAAACTATAGCAAACAGAATCGGGCCAGACGCGGCCCGAGGTGTAATCATCGCGTGTGATGAACGTTTCCCCAAAAATGGTGGCCGTCTCGCGAATCCCGCATTCCGTCGCGAAATGCCCGATTGAAATTTTCCCCAGGCCGGGTTGCGCCCGGAGAATACGGATAATCCGCAGCATCACCTCCCGCGCCCGCTATTCGGCGAGCGTCTTCCCGCCGCTGGTTTCGCCGTCCACGTCCGGCACGTGCATCGCGTTGTTTCCCCGCAAGCGCAGGAAGGCGTGGACCGAATGAAAATCGGAACGCTCCATTTTTCCGCCGGCCACGGCGGACTCGAACGCCTTTTCAAGCGCGCCGAAGTCGAGCGCCCCCATGTCATACCCGGAAACGTTCATGACCAGCGTGCCGGGCTGCCGGCGCCGGTTGCGGGCAAGAGGAAGGCCGGCCAGCCGGACGACATTCGCGTCGCCCGTGCAGTCTATCAATGCGTGCGCGCGGAATGTCCTCAAACCTTCCTTCATGCACACGGTCGCGTCCCAGCCGCCGTCCGCCCGTTGCGCGACACCGGCGAGCATGGTGTGCAGCAGGAGCTTCGCGCCCGCGTTCAGCACCATTTGATCCGCCAGACAGGCGTAGGCGGCGCTGTCAACCGCAACCTGGAGGCGGGAGTGGGAACCTTGGCGGAAGGACGAAAAATCCGGCAGCTCGCCGCCGGCCTCGCGAACCGCGGACAAAACCAATTCCCAGCCGATGCCGGCTATGATTTGCCGTCCCCACGCATGAAACAGGCCGGGCAAATTGACGCCGTTGAGGGTGGTTGTCCCGCCCAGAATCCCGCTCTTTTCAACCAAAAGCGTGCGTGCCCCCGCCCGCGCGGATTGCGTGGCGGCGACGATTCCGGCAGGGCCTCCGCCCACGACAATCACGTCAAAATCATTCACGACGGGTTTCCGTTTCGGCGCCGCCGGGGCGGTCATCGTTTCACGCGCGCGTCCGCCTCCAGCTTGCGCAGGACATCCATCTGGTGCTCCCAGCCGTGCTCGATGTGGTTTCTCATGCAGCGGTCGGCGAACTCGGGGTCGCCGGTCATGATGGCGCTGAGCAGGCGCTGGTGCCAGTCGGCGGGGACGGGGAACATGGCCGAGTTCACCCAGTTGAAAAACATCAGGCGGCGATACCAGATGCGCCCGAGCGTCTCGGCGATGGCGTCCGAACCGCAATGCGTGGCCAGCGCCATGTGGAACTCCTGGTGGAGCGCGATTTCGCCCGGCAGCGAGTCGTCCGGGTGCCCGTCGCGCTTTTGCGACATGATTTTGTCCAGCGCCACCGCCTGCTTGGTGAGCTGCTCGATGGGCAGCTCCTGGCAGCGCATCGCGCACAGCCGCGCGATTTCGGTTTCGAGCGCCTGCCGCAGAAGCTGCTCGCTGCGCACCTGCTCCAGCGTGAAGGTGGAAACCCGCGCGCCATACATCGGCGCGTTTTCCACCAGGCCGTCGGTCTCCAGTTTCCACAGCGCCTCGGCCACGGCGATGGCGCTGGTGCCGTATTGCTTGCCGACGGTGCGGCGCACAAGGCGCAACCCCGGCTCCAGCGCGCCGTTCAGGATGTCCTCGCGCAGCCCGCGATACACTTTCTCCGACTGGCTCTCGAACCGATTGGTGTTATTTTGCATTTTCATTTTATTAAGTGACATGAAAGTTCCGGCAATTAAGGTTAATCAAAATCATCCGTTTGTTTTTTCAAGCGCGCAATTCGACTTGCTTTTGACGCGCAAAGAAAAGCGAGGGCGGCAAGGAACGGGATGCCGGCGGCACCGCCGCCGGACGCGGAGGACGCCGGCGGCGGTGTCACCGGCGCCGGCGACCAGCGGCCCGCGCGCAACGTGTGGTTGCCGGTGTCCGCGATGTATAAATCGCCCGCCGCGTCCGCGCCGATGCCGGCGGGCTGGTTGAAGCGCGCGGCGGCGGCGCCGCCGCCGGCGGTGCCGCTCGCGCCGGCGAGGCCGGCGATGGTGCGCACGGCGCCGGTGCCGGGTTCGATTTGCCGCACCGTGTGGCTCGCGGTGTCGAGCACGTAAAGCTGTTTCGCGTTCGTCCCCGCCACCGTCAGCGCCGTGGGATGATTAAACCGCGCCGCCGAGCCGGTGCCGTCGCTCGCGCCGGCGGCGCCGGCCAGGCCGGCCAGCGTGCCGACGGTGCCGGCGGCGGTGATTTCGCGGACGGTGTGGTTGAGCGTGTCGGCGATGTATAAAACGCCGGCGCCGTCCACCGCCGCGCCCATCGGGGCATGGAAGCGCGCGGCTTCGCCGGCGCCGTCGGCGAAGCCGGGTTCGCCGGCGCGCCCGGCCAGCGTGGTCACGCTGCCGCAGGACAATATGATATTGCGGATGGTGTGGTTTTCCGGGTCGGCCACGTATAACAAGCCGCGCGCCGCGTCCGCCG
>JAITDF010000375.1 GCA_031282705.1 Opitutaceae bacterium
AACACGTGGCGACATGGTCCGCGTATTGCCTGCTGACGATACTGGGCGGCGGCCTCGCGCCCGGCCTGCCCGAGCCGATTGCAAAGACGCTCAACGGGGAGCGCTTCGAGCCGTGGAACAAGGAAAAACGGGCCGCGTGGCATGACGAAGCCGGCAGGCTGGCGCACAGTTTTGCAATCGACGCCTCCGTCGAGTTCGCGCACGGCTTCAGCGGCATCGGCGCAAACTACAGCCAGGAACTCTTCGCCTGGCTTTGCCCACACTTCGACTCGGACCCCGCGCGCTCCGATGAATTGCAGGACTTCCTAAACATCATCGGACGGTTGATCATATACAAATATCCCGCCTCCGCAAAACCATATATGCAGCCGGACGGCATCGACATCAAACCGCTCGCACGGGCTTCGCGGCATGTGTTCGCCGACGGGGACATCCGGATGTTTCGCGCTCTTTGCCGCAGTTTCCTCGTCTGGAAGCAAAAGCTCAAGCTCGCGCCATGCGGGGCGGCCTGACCTTTTTATTGCCCGCGTCCCGCCATCATGTTGACAACCCAAAAACGATGACCCTGTTCCCAAAGTTTCCAAAATGCCTGGCAGCGGCGCTTTTGACCGCCCTGCCCGTCCCGGCGCTCCCCGCCGCCGGGGACACTCCATTGCTTTTCGGCGCAAGCATGACCGGGAGCACTGACGCCGAGTGGGCCGCCGGCTCGAACCGCGGCGCGGCCCACGCATGCGTCACCGCCGGGCCGGATGGAATCCGGCTGCAACCCGAGCAATGGCTGCGTTACCGGGCTGAAAACAATATTGATTTTTCACAAGGCGCCCTGTCGCTGCGCTTCCGCCCGGAAACGGCGCCCGGCGGCGGGAAACCCGAGTATCTGCTTTGCTCGCGCATCCGTTCCGGCCCGGCCTTCATGCTTGTATATGATCCGGCCAGGAAACCGGCGGAGCTGGTTTTCTCTGTTTCGCGCGACGGCAGGATGCAAAACCGCCTCGCGCTTCCCGTGCCTTCGCTCACGGCGGGGCAATGGCAGATGCTGATCGCGCGCTGGCGTCCCGACGGGCGCATCTCGCTGGAATGCGGCGCAGCCCGCGCGGAAAAAACCGTTCCCGGCTCGGTGCCGGCGCTGCCGGGCGCCTGGATGCTGGATTTGTTTGTGGGCTCCAATGCCAAGCAGATCGAACCCGGCGCATGGGGGCCGCGCGCGACCTTTCGCGGTGCGTTGCGTGATCTCCGCATATACGCCTCGCCCGACGCGGCGCCGGACAGCGGGCCGCTGCCGCGAAAAGCCGCCCCGGTCGCGGCAATTGCTTTTCCGAATATAAAACCCGGCAATGTCGCGCCCGCACCGGAAAGCCAGCGGCGTTTTAACATTGTGCTTAACGCGACCAGAAATGACTGGAAATCAAAACCCGTGCGCCTGGAGCTGTCCCTCGGCGAGGAATGGGAACGGCTCGGCGGACGCCAAAGGATGGCGGCATTAAACTCGATCCGCCTCATGCAAATCGACATCGCGACAGGCGAGCCCGTTGTCCATGATGATACAAAAACCGGCGCGGAAAAACACCATCATCCTTATGCGGCCTCCGACGATTATTATTGGAGCGGGAACGGGATTGTGCGCTGGCTGCACAAAGGCGCGCTTCCCGCGGCGTATCAACTCACCATCGACTTCGGCGCGCCCGAAAGCGCGCAGGCGCTGCCGCGCGAAATACCGATGGTCGGCACGGGCGAAATGCTCATGCTCGGCCGCAAGGGCGAGGAGCACCTGCTTTCCGGAGGCATTCGCGGCATGTTCGACATGTGGGACGCCGACGGCGACGGCGATTTGGATTTGATTACGATGGGCGGCCAATACAAGGTCAACTCCGCCGACCTGCCGGTCGGCCTGTATTATTACGAAAACCTCGGACCGGAGCGGCCCGGCGTGTTCGCGCCGGGCAGGCTGGTCTGGCGCGACAACATGCCCACGGGCGGCCTGGTCTCGCCCACGGCGCCGCAGATTCTGGATGTCAATGGCGACGGCAGGCCGGAGCTTGTGCTGTTCTCCTTCGGCCTGCAACAGTGGTGCGAATTTGAGATGCGCGAAGGGCGGCCCGTGATTAAGAAAATCAATCCCATAATATTTCCCTGGAAACGCACGGGGCCTCGCGCGGACACCGACGCGGAACGCGGGCGTTTTGTCGATTTTGACCATGACGGACGTCTCGATTTAATATTCGGCGACAGGGTCCATATAAACCAGGGGCCGCCCGGGGAACTGGATTTTTCCGGGGCAAAGGAAATCCCCCTTGCGCTCCCCGCGACACGCGACCCCGCCTTCATCCCGATGCTGGATTACGAATGGGTCGATTGGGATGGCGACGGAATAAAAGATATAACCGTCGGCAACTGGGTCGGCATTCCTTATATATACCGCGGGAAGACCGCCACCGAATTCGAGGCGCCGGTGAGGATTCACGATCGCGCCGGCCACGAGTTGTTTGCGCCCGGTGTTTTCATGTTCGCCCGCCCGCTCGATTTCGACGGGGACGGCGATCTCGATCTGGTCTGGACCTCGGAGCGGGCCTTCGTCGGCTGGAACGAAAACACCGCGCGCCCAGGCTCCGCCCCGGAACTGGAGCCGACGCGCTATCTTCGCCAGCTTTCCGCGTTCCTCGATCCCGGCGCGATAGCCGTGCCCGTGGCGGTGGATTGGGATGCAGACGGCGATCTCGACATCATCTGCGGCGCCTCCGACGAATACATATATTATTACGAAAACATTGGAACAAACGCCGCGCCCGTGTGGGCCGAGGCGGCGCGGCTGACCGCCGACGGCGCGCCCATCGTGCTGCGCGGCGGCCCGAAAGGCTCGGTGCAAGGGCGTCAGGAAAACGACTGGGCCTACTCCAATGCCGAGGTCGCCGACTACGATGGCGACGGCCTTCCGGACCTGATTGTCAGCGGCATCGAGGGGCGGCCTTATGTTTTTAAAAACATCGGCCCGCGGGAGCGCCCCCGCCTGGTGCGCATGCCGCGCATTCAGGTGGACGGGGCGGGCGCGGAAGCCGCCCGGCCGGAGGGCCTGCGGTTCCAGCCGGAACGGGACGAGCTGGTGGTCGCGTGGCGGAGCCGTCCCGTGGTGATGGATTGGGATGGCGACGGCGTGATGGATTTCATCTGCATGGATCACGGCAACGAACTCGCCCTCTGGCGCGGCATCACGGCAAAGGGCGGCGCGTGGCGCGTGCGCCCGCCGGAGCGCATTTTCAAGATAACGCGGCCGTTTGACCGCAACCACTACACATTCCGCCCGCTCCCGTCCGAGCGAGGCTGGAATTTCCGCGCGGCCGGCCGCACGGTCACGCATCTGGTCGATTGGAACAAGGATGGCAAAATCGACCTGATCTGGGACAATA
>JAITDF010000547.1 GCA_031282705.1 Opitutaceae bacterium
CGGAAAAAATACCGCAAGACACAAATGCATTCATTTTTTCCGGGAGAAAAATTGTTGAATTTTGTTATGCAATAAATAAATAAATGCAAATTCGGTC
This sequence comes from Opitutaceae bacterium, assembly GCA_031282705.1. Lineage (GTDB taxonomy): Bacteria > Verrucomicrobiota > Verrucomicrobiia > Opitutales > Opitutaceae > Termitidicoccus. Next base: position 98 of record JAITDF010000547.1, read on the forward strand.
GGTGCATTGCCCTTGAAAAACACCGGACTCCCCGGCTGAATCCATTGACATAGGTCGGTGGTGACGGGTGTGTGGGGGCGACCGTTTCAAACTCGAAAGTCAAGACGCGCCTCGCGCGGGCTCAAAAAAGAGCGCCCCTCTTTCGAGGGGCGCCTAAGGCCGAAGCCCTCAAAACGGTCAACCTCCAAAAGGAGGCGCCTAAGGCCAAAGCCATGCCAGCACCATGCCGCAACCCATGAACAACACAAGATTCAAAGCGGCGCCCGCCATTTTTGGCCCCGCCTCCAATTATCACTTGCGGGCGCCCCGGGCCGGGGCACTCTCACGGCTTGCGATGGCAAACAGCTTTGGGAAACTTTTCACGCTCTCGACTTGGGGCGAGAGCCACGGGGCCGGAATCGGCGTGGTGGTGGACGGTTGTCCGCCGTTGCTGCCCCTCGCGGCGGAGGAAATCCAGGCCGAGCTTGACCGGCGGCGCCCGGGCCAGAGCGACATCGTGACGCCGCGCCAGGAGGCCGACGCGGTGGAGATCCTGTCGGGGGTGTTCGAGGGCAGAACCACGGGCGCGCCCATCGCCATGCTGGTGCGCAACGCCGGCCAGCGCCCTGGCGATTACGACGGGATGCGCGGGAAATTCCGCCCCTCGCACGCCGACTTCGCCTGGCAGGCAAAATACGGCATCCGCGACCATCGCGGCGGCGGGCGCAGCTCGGCGCGCGAGACCATCGGGCGCGTCGCCGCCGGGGCCGTCGCAAAAAAAATCCTCGCGACGGCGGGCGTGGAAATCCGCGCCTTTGTCACGCGCATCCACGACATCGCGATGCCGGAGGAGCCGGCGGACGCGGCGGCGGCGGCGGAGTTCCCGACGCTGGCGGCGGTCGAGGCGACCGCCGTGCGCTGCCCGCACGCGGAGACGGCGGCGGCGATGATCGCGCGCATCCAGGCCGTGCGCGCCGAGGGCGACTCGGTCGGCGGCGTGGTGCGTTGCCGCGTGCGCGGCGTGCCGGCGGGCCTGGGCGAGCCGGTGTTTGACCGGCTGGAGGCCGACCTCGCCAAAGCCATGCTGTCACTGCCGGCGACGAAGGGCTTCGAGATCGGGAGCGGGTTCGGCGCGGTGGCGTTGAAAGGCTCGCAGCACAACGACGTTTTCGCGCCCGACGGCAAAGGCGGCGCGCGCACGGTGACGAACCGCTCCGGCGGCGTGCAGGGCGGCATCAGCAACGGCGCGGAAATCTGGTTCAACACCGCCTTCAAGCCGACCGCCACGATCCTGCGGCGCCAGCAAACCGTCGATGTGCGCGGCGAGGCGGCGGAGCTGGCCGGGCGCGGGCGCCACGACCCGTGCGTGGTGCCGCGCGCGGTGCCGATCGTCGAGGCGATGACCGCGCTCGTGCTGGTCGATCACTGGATGCGGCAAAAGGCGCAGTGCGGGACGTTTGGGTTTTGAGGAAAACCGCCAGCGCGCGCTTCGCCTTCAGGTATCGGTTGAACGCCTTCACGCCCTCCGCACCCAGCCCCGCCGTCGCCTCGCTCAGCGCAGGCCCGACCCGCCGCCCGGAAAAATCCACCATCCCGCTTTCCAGCATCGCGGCCACCACGCCCTCCGCGCTCCCGCGCAGACGCGCCGTCACATCCTCCAGCCCCGCCGTTGTCACCGCCGCAGGCGGCGGCCTCGGCGTCATCGCCTCCAGCTCCTCGGCCAGCCGCGCCGCCTCCCGCACCGCCGCGTCATACCGCGCCGAACCAGGCTCGCCGGGCGGCCGGCCCCGGACCTCCTCCGTCAGCTCGTCCATCCGCTTCAGCAGCCCCTCCAGCTTTGCGCGAACCTCTTTTCTCAGGCCGGACTTGCGGAACTCATACAGAAAATCCCTCAGCGCCTCGGCCACATCCTCCACCCCCTGCGCCAGCAGAGCCGAGTCGGGATGAAACTTCGTCATCACAGCCACGCGCCTCGTCGCCGCGTTGATCTCGTCCGTCGCGTGCTGCATGCGCCGCATCGCCTCCTTGTCATCCACGATCTTTTTCGTGAACCACTTCAAAAACGGCCCCGTGAACCAATCCCGCGCGGACTTCACCAGCTCGTCGAAAGGCACCTTTTCCACATCCCCGGACTTCGCCGGCGTTGCCCCGCCCGCCGGCTCCGCGCCCGTGCTATAGTCGATGCGATCATCCCTCACCCCGAACGCGCCCTTGTTGAAAAGCGACTTCGCCTGTCTCGATTCAAACACCGCGAACACATCAGGATTCCGAACTTCAAAACGCCCGACCTGCTCCATGCCGCCCTTGATGATGATGCCGTCAAACCCCTGCTTGACCAGCCCCTCGCGCATTCCGGCAAACCACGCCGCATCCCCCCCGTGCTCCTCGCGGATGGAATCCCATTCCCGCTTGCTTATCAGCTTTGGATTCTGGATCGACAGGTAGGCCGGCATGATCGCGCTGCCAAAATTGCCCGCAAACTCCGCGTCTCCGGTGAACCAGAAACCCAGCTTCGACGGCCCCTTTCCGCTCATGGCGCGGTCAAACACATTGAAGTCCCCGCCGCCCGCCCCGTGGTAAACAAGCAGCGGCCTGCCGCTTTCGTCAACCACCTTGCTTTTGCCAAACCACCGCCTGAACTCAGGCGTCCCCGCCGCCG
>JAITDF010000450.1 GCA_031282705.1 Opitutaceae bacterium
TGGCATGGCCTTCGATGCCTTCGTCGGTGCCGATGGTGACGAGCGGAAAGTCAAAATACGGATGATCATCGGCGGGGACGGGGCGGGGCGCGTGCCAAAGTTCGGCGCCGCGCCGGATGATGCGGATGGTGAGGGAGGTGATTTTCATGAGGGAATTTTTTGAGCCGCGGATGGACGCGGTCGCTTCATTGATTGTTTTGCATCTGATTATTAACGGATGTTACGCGGCGCGCCTCATGCGAGTTGCGCGGGCGGGATTTGGTTTTTCAGGGCGCGGCCGTCGCGGAGGCGGAGGAGGTTTTCGACGAAGAGCGCGGCGAGGCGGTCGTTGAGTTTTGAGGACAGGCCCGCGCTGTGCGGGGAGACGATGACGTTTGGCAGGGTCCAGAGCGGGCTTTCGGCTGGAAGCGGCTCGCGCTCGAACACGTCCACGCCCGCGCCGGCGAGCCGGCCCGATTCGAGCGCGCGCACGAGCGCCGCTTCGTCGGTCACGCTGCCGCGGCTGGCGGTGTAGAAACACGCGCCGCGCCTGGCGCGGGCGAAAAGGGTTTCGTCAAAGGTGCGGCGGGTGGCGGCGCCGCCGGGAAGCAAAACGAAAATGTGGTCGGCGCGCGCGACCGCGGAGGGAAGCCCGCCCGGCGGGAGCAGTTCGCCGGTCACGCCGCCGTGGTTTGCGGGCGTGCGGCACACGCCGATGGTGCGCAGGCCGAGCGCGCGGCAGCGCCAGGCGAGTTCGGTGCCGGAACCGCCGAGCCCGACGATGCACGCGGTCGAGCCGGTCACTTCGCCCGCATGCCAGCGCCGCTCGTAGCGGCGGCGGCGCTGCTGGTCGAGGATCGCGGGCAGCTGGCGCGCGAGCGCAAACATGAGCGCGAGGCAGTGCTCGGCGATGGCCGACGCCATGATGGCGCCGGCATTGGCGAGGCGGAAGCCGGGTTTGCGGTCGAGCCCGATGCCAATATAGGCGTCGTAGCCGGCGCTGCCGCACAGGCAGGCTTCGAGCGCGGAGCCGGGAAGGAGCGCGGGGGCCGTCCAGCCGGCGAGGATTTTTGCGCGGGCGAGCAAGGGGGCGAGTTCGGCGTCCGGGAGGTTTTGCGGGATGCGCCGGAAATCGGCCCAGCCGGAACAGGCGCCGGCGATTTGTTGCGCGTGGGTTTCGCCGAGCTGGTCGGCGGAGAGGATGACGAGGGGGCGCATGGCGCGGGTTTATTGTTTCGCGAGCGCCCGCAGTTCCGCCTTGGTCGGGGCGGTGGCGAGTTTGTCTTCGGGAATGGCGAGGTGAAGAACCTGCCGCCAGCGGTGAGGGACGATGAGATGGAGCACACCACCATCGGTGAACATGTCCACGTAGGAACATTGGAAATTCCAGGCCTTGACCTTGAGATCGGGCTTGGCGGCGGTGGCAAAGAGGAAGCGCGATTCGCTCCAGGTGCGGCCGCGGTCGGCGGAGAGGGAGAACCAGATTTCCGAGCGCACCTTCATGTTCTCGGCCTGCGGGTTGAGGCCGCTGTCGCGGTATCTTTCGTCGCCGGCGGCGGAGGCGGGCAGGCGGTTGTGGTGAAACGCAATCAATGTTTTCCCGTCGGAAAGATGGAAGAGCATCGGCGGCGCCCACGGATGGACGAGCGTGGTGGGCGCGAAGTCGCCCCACGTCTTTCCGTCGTCGAGGCTGCGCGCGGTGAAGAGGGAGCCCGCGCCGGTGCGCGACATGAGGAGCACCTCGCCGCCGCCGAGATTGATGGGGCGGCCCTCGTCCATGCGGCGCTGCTCCTTCACCTGCCAGCCGCCGGGGCGTTTTCCGGGGAGCAGCTCCCATGTCGCGCCCTTGTCGGTCGAGCGCAGGAGGTATTGCGCGGTGGTGAGCGGTTTCACGCTCCAGTCGGACGTGTGCGAGCCGAGAAGCCAGGCGCCGGCGTCGGTCTCGGTCATGCGCATGACGGACATGCCCATGAAGCCGGGATCGTTGGCCGGGCGGATGACGGCGGGTGGCGACCAGGTGCGCCCGTCGTCGTCGGACCAGCGGAAGCCGATCGGCGCGTTTTCGTGCGCGCCGCCCCCGGCGCTGTATCCAAAATCCGGATTCGGCTGCGTGCCGAACGCGTAGATGCGTCCGCCGCCGCGCGGGACAAAGGGGATGAAGCCGTGCTGGCTGTAGTCGATGTCGAAGGCCTCGACCGGGCCGCTCCATGTGCGCCCCCGGTCGGATGAGCGGCAGGCGAGCAGCTTGTTGTTTTTCCGGGTGCGGCCCTTGTTGTTCGCATAGTGGTCGCCTTCGGGGAACATGACGAGGTAGTCGCCGCCGGGGGTCTTGAGGCCGCGCGTCTCAAGGATGCGGACGGCGGTGCGGTGGATGACCGAGCCGTCGAGCGCGCCGGTGCCGGCGATGATGCCGGGCACGGGATGGACGGCCAGGCCCGGCGGCAGGCCGGCGGTTTTGAAAACCATGCCGCCGACGGTCACTTCGTCCGCGATGGGGAGCGGCGTGGCCGGGTCCAGCGGCGGCGGGCAGCCGCTGGTGTCGCCGCCATTTTGGGCGGCGAGGGAAGTCGCAACGGCGGCGAGAAACGCGAGGAGGGTGGCGATGTTTTTTTTCATGGCGGCGGATTTATGGAATGGGAGGCGGGTTGCCGGTGGTTGAGGGAGGCGGGTTCGCCTGGGTCGGGATGGTTTTGCGGGCTTTACGGTAGGGCGGTCTCGGCGAAACCGCCCTGCCAGCTAAAGTCTGTTTTTCATTGGGAATTGGTATTAATAAAATGTGGCGCCGCAGGAGAACTCGACGACGCGGCCGGCGCGGGTTCTCCATTGGTATTCGCTGGCGAAGGTCATGATGCCGGTTTCGTCGAGGAGGTTTCTGGTCACGAGCGCGAGCGTGACCTGCGGGCTTTTGCGGTTTTTCGGCAGGAGCTTGAACCTGTAGTTGATGCCGGAGTCCACCTGCCACGTGGCGCGCGTCCCTCCCCAAACCGGCTCGTCCCGGCGCGTGGCGTTCAGGTTGGTCTCCGCGATGTTGCGCCTGCCATTATAAATCACCCCCAGCCGGAACGACATGCCCTTGACCGGGAAATTGTTCCAGCGGGACGACAGGGTGAACCCGTGCTTCGGCATCTTGTCCAGGCTGGCGATATAGCGTTTGTAGCGGGGGTCGTCCTCCGTTTCGGTGAACGCGTAGCCGCCGAACAAAGTCCAGTTGTCGGCGGGGCGCAAATTATAGCCGGCCTCGACGCCCTTGGTTTTCCGTCCGAGCACGGGGACGAAGAAGCCGGAGTTTTCCGGGTCGGCGGCGGAGGTGTTGTCATGCTCGATATGATACCAGGTCACGAGCCCCTGCACACGGCCGCCCGCGAGGTTTATTTTCAGGCCGATTTCGCGCTGCCGCCCGGTCTCGGGCGGAATAAAACCCCCTTCAAACATCGGGCGGGCCTGCGCCTGGGGCGAGAAGGAGCGGTTGAGGTTTCCGTATAATGAAAACCGCCCGGCGGAGTCGATATGCCACACGGCCCCGGCGTTGTGGGCGACGCCGTCGTCCCACCGCTCGGTTTCCGTGGCGTCCGGCTGCACCGCGTTGCCGGACACCCGGTCCCAGCGGCCCTGATAATTGCGGACATAACGCGCGCCGAGGTTCACAAAAACCCGGTTTTCCAAAAAGGAGAAAATATCGGTCAAATACACATCCGTGTTGCGCGTCGTGGTGTCGCGCAGGATGGAGGGGAACAGCACGGGGGTGTTCCGGGCGAACGATTTTTCCCGGTCGAATATATTAATCGGCATGATCAAATGCGGATTCAGCCCGGCCAGCGTCGGGTCGGCGAGCACCTCGTCGATGGAAAGGTGCCGGTAGTCCTTCACGTTGGAAGCGGACTGGTTCGGGCCGACGATGCCGGTGTTGTCGTATTTTTGCTGGCCCACGGGAATGATGCCAAGGCCGGGATCGGCATCAAGGTAGGCGGCGTTGGTGATGCCCCCGAAATTATACGACGTGACTTTCTGGTCCATGAACATCCGCTGGTCGGAATATGACAGCCCGATCAGCAGGCGGTGATACACGGGGCCGGTGGCGAACCTGGCGGAAAGCTCGTTGCGCCACTGGTAATTGTCATAGTCGCGGTCGTCGGAGGTGGCGCGGCGGGGCAGCAGCGCGGCGTCCTTGAGGATGATCAGGCCGCCGGGGTCGGGCGCGGTTTCCGCGTTGGCCTGCATTTGCTTTTCATACAGGAACTGGGAGCGGAACTGGAGCCTGTTGTCAAAGGCGTGCTGAAAATCCAGCATGGCGATATGCCGCCGGGTGTCGCGCATGTCGCCGGGCTCGACAAAATTCATCCGCCGGTCGCCGTAGGAGAGGTAGGTGCCGCCCTGCACGAGTTCCTTGCGGTTTGTCGCCGGGTTCACGGCGACGGTGCCGCCCACGACCATGCCGTCGGGATCGCCGTTCAGGATGGGCGCGCCCCAAAGGTTCTGGCGCTGCAATTTATTATAAAAATACTCGACGTTCAGCTTGGTGGCGCGGGTCGGAGCCCAGGCAAAGGCCGAGCCCACGCTTGTCTCCTTGCGGAAGGCGTTCCACGGGGAGGCGACCGTGCCGTCCTCCCATTCCGCGTTCAGGCGGAGGAGGTATTTTTTCCCGGCGTCCAGCGGGAGGTTGGTGTCGAACTCGCCGCGCCACAGCCCGAGCGTCCCGTAGATGACGCGCGCCGACGACTGGCGCGAGGGGCGCGGGCGCTTGGTCTCGCGGTTCACCACGCCGCCAAAGCCGCCGGGGCCGAAGATGACGGCGTTGGGGCCCTTGATGATGGTCGCGCGATCTATGTTGGCCAGCTGCGTCACGCCGATTCCGCCCGAGAGGGGGAAGCCGTTGAGAAAGGCGGTGTTGGCGCTCAGGATGCCGCGCATCATGAAGCCCTCGCTTTCGCCGGATTTGGCAATCGAGGGGTCGTATATCAGGATGTCGTCGATGTCGCGCGCCATGAGGTCGTTTATAAACTCCTCGTTGAGCACGTTCACATTCATCGGGATGTCGGATATCGGCGTGTCCATGCGCATCACGTCGGCGCTGCTCATGGACTGGTAGCCCACGTCCTTCGAGGTCGTCACCTCGAAGGCGGAAAGCGTGATGATTTCCTCCTCCGGCGCGGGGCCGGACGGCGCGCCCTGGCCGGCGGCGAAAGGGGCCGGCGCCAGCGCCGGCAGGCAAAGCAGAACGAGGATGGGGAGGTGTCTTGTTTTCATGAATAAAATAAAAAGGGGGAGGCGCGGCCGTGCATATGATCCGTCATGAATATAATATCTACCAGGCGCGGCGCAGGCAGGCGGCGAGGGAGTGGCGGCGGTGGTCGCGCGCGGACTCGCAGTCGTAATCGAGGCCGAGCGTGGTCCCGGCGGCGAGCGCGACGCGCAGGCCGAGGCCCGCCACGCAGGCGGCGCTCCGGTAGGCGTCGCCGGCGCCGACGGCGACTTTTTCGTCGAGATTGCCGGCAAGCCGCGCGTTGACGACGGCGGGGCCGGCTTGCAGCGCGGCGCGCCAGCCGTAGAGAAAATCGAGCATGACGGGCAGGCGGCCCAGGGTGAGTTTCTGGGAGACGCGCACGCTCATGAAACTGTCCCAGCGGGTCACGTGGAAGTCGTCCACCAGCACCGCGCCCGGGCCGTTTTCGCCCTGGTCCTTGTAATGGATGTCCATGCAGGTCGCGGCGAAGGCGGGCTTGACCGCGCCGTTTTTCCACGGGGTGATTATAAAACCGGCCTCGGCGCCGCCGCCGAGGATGACGGCGTTGTAATTGCCCCGCGCGAAGCCGGTCTGCTCGAAGCGGGAGGTGTCGGCGTCGAGCGTGCCGGCCATGAGGTCGGCGGAAACATAAAGCCGGCCGAGTTTCGCCGCGCCGTAAACGCCGGCGAAGGGCATTTCGGCGCGGGTTTCGGCGCGGCTGCCGGTTTTGAGCGAATTATAATTAAAGCCGGCGTAGCCGCCGGCGAGCAGGCGGCCCGCAATCAATTTATCATAGCCGGCCATGCCGCCGTGGGAGCGCCCGGTGAAGCCGGCGCGGCCGGGGGCGCGGTCGTAATCGGAATAGCCGCCGGTGCCGCGCGCCCAGAAATTGCGCGCGGGGTCGCCGGGGCGGCGCTCCAGCATGGGCGTGAGAAAACCCTCGACGAGGCGCGAGTGCAGGGCGGCGGACGTCGCGGCCATCGCATCGAAGGCGGCGGCCACGTCCTTGCCGGGATAAATGGCGGGGTTGATTTTTGTGACGCGCAAATCGCCGCCGTCGGTGGTGACGCTTATCTCGGCGTCGCCGGCCTCGATGACGGCGTTGTTGACCACGGACGCGGCGTCAACCAGCCAGATGGAGCCCGACGGCGCGCCGCCAAGGTCAACGACGGAGCCCGCGTCGAGCACGAGGGTGCCGTCGAGTTTTAATAGAGGGACACTGGCGGCGGCGTTGCGGAAGCTGATTTTGCCGCCGTCATAAACCCGCATGGATTGCGCCAGGGTGCCGGGCTGGCTGATGACGAGAGCGCCGCCGCCCTCGACGGAAACCGCGGAAGCCGCGCCGCCCAGCGCGCCCGGATGGCCGGCGGTGACGCTGGCGTGCCGCATGACGCGAAAGGCGTCGAGCGAATTGGCGCCGGCGACGAGCAACGCGCCGGCGTCGGGATCGTCGATGCCGAAGACTGTCAGCGAACCGCCGGTGATCGCGCCGGACAGGACGGCAGCGGGGGGATTTCCGCCGGCCGTCGCATTATAAACACGGAGCGCGCGGCCGTTGAGGTTTATATTGTTTCCAATGGCGACGCCCGCCGAAATGCCCAGCGCCGTGCCGTCACCGGTCACGCCGAGCGCGCCGGCGCCGAGCGCCTGGTCGTGGCGCGCCAGCAGCGAGCCGCCGCGAAGCTCCGTCGCCCCGTGCGTGTTCGCCGTTTGCAGGATGAGCGCGTGGGCGCCGTCCTTCACGAGCGCGCCCGGCCCGGAGACGAGGGCCGAAAGGGTGACGGCGCCGCCGTCGGCGGCGAGCACCGCGCTTTTGCCCGCGCCAATTATCATATTGTTCGCGATTTGCGTGCCGCCGGTGACGCGCAGCGTGCCGGATTCCTTGAACACGACGGGCGCCGCGCCGGTCTGCAACTGGTCGCCGCGCCGGATTTCGATGACGCCGCCGTGCATGTAAACGCCGCCGTTGAATACATTGGCGCCATTGTCAAACACGAGCGCGCCGGGGCCCTGCTTGACCAGCCGCCCGGAGCCGGAGGCGGCGACATCGGCCTCGGCGTCGCCGGCTGCATATTTGTCCGCCGTGATGCCGCCGGCGCCGGCAAAGATGGTGGCGGCGGCGCCATCGACCAGCAGGCCGGTGACAAAAACCGGCGAGCTTATATCAATCGCGCGGTCCGCCGCGCCGGCCTGGAACTCGACCAGATCGCCCGAGGCGAATTTCACCACGCCGGGGTCGTTCAGGCCCAGCCAGTTGTTGTCGGAATTATTCCACGCGCCGCCGGCCGCCGGGCCGTCCCATTTCAACCGGGCGGCCCGGCTGGTCCAGACGCCCACGAGAAAGTCCGAGGCGTCGGATATCAATTTCGCGCCCTGGCGCGCGTCGGCGGCGGTCGTGATGTCGCCATTGGCGGCGAAGCGGAGCGTGTCCGCGCCGTTTGCGATGAGGATATCATACAGGGCGATGGAGCCGAGATTATAGGTGCCGGTGGCGAAGCCCTGCATGTTGACAATGTTGGTGCCGCTGATTTCAAAGGTGACGCCGGCGGGGTCGAATTTCGACGCGGTGCCGGAGGCGGAGACGGCATATGAAATGGTCGCGTTGTCCAGCGCGAGGCGTCCGTCGATGGAGAAGACGCCGGCTTCGGCGGCGGAGACGCCGACCTGGAGCGTGGCGCCGGCGGCGACCATGACATTGGCGGCGCCGGCGGTGGCGGCGTTGGCGGCTTTTCCAAGCCCGCCGAAGGCGGCGCCCGCGGCAACGGTGATGGCCGGGCTTCCCAGCAGGGCGCCGTCGTTGCCGAGCAGGAGGCGTCCGGCGGAGACCTCGACGGCGCCGCGCCAGTTGGAATTGTCGGCGTTTAATATCAGGTCGCCGCCGCCGGTTTTTATAATTTTCGCGGCGGCGGCGCCGACGGCGGGGCCGCTGGCGAGGGAGTCGATATTCTTGTCGGCGGCGGCGGGGTCGCCGATGGAGAGGGTGACGCCGGCGTCGATGTCGAAGCGGAGCGCGCCGGCGCCGGCGCCGTGATAAAAGCCGCCGGCGGCGGCCTCGGCGGCGGGCGCGATGTTGTCCTCCACGGAGGCCGCGGTGACGGCGGCGCCGCCGGAGCCGCCGGCGCGGTTGCCGGTGTAATTATAGTAATTTGTGCCGCCGCCGGCGGTCATTTTTATGACAAGCTCGCCGGCGGTGTGCGAGGAGCGGACGGCGCCGCCGAGGGTGCCGGCCCAGTTGTCCTTGAAAACGACGTTGGTCCAGGTGCCGGTGTGGGCGATGCCGCTGATTTCGATGGCGCCGCCGGTGGTTTTGGCGCGGTTGGCCTCGAAGAGGACGTTGTTTAATATCAATTGTGCATCCGCGGTGGTGAGGCCGAAGACGCCGATCTGGTTGTTCGGCGCGTAATTGCCCTTAAATGTGCCGCCGTTCACGATGAGCGTGCCGGCGGCGATGCGGGCGACGCCGGTGTTGCCATAGCAAAAGTTGTCCTGGAAAAGGACATCGGTGAACGTGACTTTGGCGGGGGCGGCGTTCAGGCCGAAGACGCCGGAGACGCCGGCCGGCGTGGGAAGGCCGGAATAGTTGCCGATAAAATCGGCGCCGGCGATGTCCACGGCGGCATCGGTGGAAATATAAAAGATGCTGCCGTTGGTGCCGGCCCGGTATATGTCGCGAAACACAATCCTGCCGTCGCCGCCGTCGGTGAGCGGGCCGATGGAGAGGGTGCCGGTGCCGAGGGAGGGAAAGAGCGTGGCGGAGCCGGAGCCGGAGCGGAGGATGGTGAGCGTGACGCCGCCGGCGATTTTTATGTCGCGGGTGGAAATGGTGTCGCCGGCGGCAAGCGTGACGGTGGAGGTGACGGTGACGGGGCCGGCGATCTCGGCGGCGGGCGCGGACAGCCCGGCGAGGAGAAGGGCCGAGGATGCTTTGATGATGAGCTTGGTCATAAAATGGGTTGGTTTTATTTAACCGCGAAGGACGCGAAGGGCGCGAAGGATGAAAGTTCTGAAGGTTGTTGTTTTTCCAGTTTCATTTTTCCGTTCTTCGCATCCTTCGTGCCCTTCGCGGTTGAATTTAATGGTTTGTTTTTATTGAACAGAAGAGAACGAAGGGAACGAAGAAAGCCTTTCATTTCATGTGCCTTCTTTGTTTTCATCTTCGTTTCCTTCGTTTCCTTCGGTTCAAAATAATGGTTCGGTTTATTTAACCACAGATGAACACAGATGGACACAGATAAAGACTTCCGAAACGATGGTTTGAATCTGTGTTTATCTGCGTCCATCTGTGGTTAAGTTTTTGCTTGGTTTTATTTAAACCGCGAAAAACGCGAAATGTCGCGAAAAGGAATGGGTTGTTTTTGCGTGTTTTGGCATTTTTCGCGGTTCAAAATAATGGGTCGGTTTTTTTAGACAGAATGGACAGAATTTGACGGAATGGACGGAATGGGCTGTTTATTCTGTTAATTCTTTTCCATTCTGTTCATTCTGTCTAAAATAATGGCTGGTTTTTGTTTTTCACCAGGCGAGGCGGGCGATGGCGTTGACCGAGTGGCGGGTGTAGCCGCCGCCGGTTTCGTAATCGTAGCCGAGCGAGAATTGGGAGTGGCGGGTGAGGGCGAGATGCACGCCGAGGCCGGCCAGGAAGGCGCCGCGGTCGTAGCGCTCGCCGATGAGCGTGAAGGTGTCCTCCGGGCTGCCGGCAAAGGCGGCGGTGAGATGGTCTTCCTCATCCTTCAAGGCGGCGCGCCAGCCGAGGAGCAGGTCGAGCGCGCCGGGGAGTTTTTTCCACGGGGTGGCGAAGTTTTGGGAGAGTTGCACGCTCGCGAGGCCTTCCCAGCGCTCGGTCTTGAAGGCGTCCACCAGAATCGCGCCGGGGCCGGTTTCGCTCTGCTCATGATAATCGAGGCTCATGCAGCGCACGGCGGCGGCGGGTCTGAGCACGGCGTTTTTCCAGGCGGCGAGCACCGTGCCGATTTCAAGGCCGCCGGCGGCGGCGTAGGCATTGTATTCACCGGTGGCGCGGCCGGTCTGCTCGAAGCGGGAGGTGTCCGCGTCGAAGGTGCCGAGCGTGATGTCGCCGGCAATATAAACCGGGCCGAGGCGCGCCACGGCGTAGGCGCCGCCGTGGGGCAGGCCGGCCTCGGCGGCGGCCTGGTTGTCGGTCGTGATTTTCACCCGCAAGAATCCCGCATAGGCGCCGAGCAGGAGTTTTTCGGACACGGCGTAATCAAAGCCCGCGAGGGCGCCGCGGGTTTCGTCCTTGTAACCGACGCGGCCGGCGGCGGCGGCGCGGTCGCCGAAGGTGCCGATGCCTTTCAGCCAGAAATTATTCGCGGGGCCGGCGGCGCGGCGGGCGGCGGCGGCGTTGAGAAAACTTTCGCCGAGGCGCGCGTGGACGGCGGTGATGGAGGCGGTCATCGCGTCGAAGGCGGCGGCGGTGTCCTTGCCGCGTTTGGCGGCCTGGTTGACGGCGCCGACGGTGAGGCTGCCGTCCGCGTCAATCACGAAGGCGGAGAGGTCGAGGCCGGTGTCTCCGGGGTCGAAGACGGCGCCGGCGTCGGTGATGCCGGCGGCGGCGCGCGCGAGGGTGTGGCGTCCGGTGGCGAGCGGCGCGCCGAGGGCGAGGGTGGAGCCGGCCTGGAGGGTGAGCGCGCCGGCGAGGTCCAGCATGGGCCGGTCGGTCGCGACGGCGTTGAAGACGAGCCGTCCGCCGGGGGCCACGGTGAGGTTTTTCGCGGAGGCGCCGGCGGCGGCGATGGCGAGCGTGCCTCCGTTGTTGACGGCGACGTCGGCGGTCGCGCCGCCGAGCGCGCCGGCGGCGGCGGCGGTGAGGGCGGCGTTTTGGTTGATGGCGAGCCGTTGCAACGTGTTCGCGCCGCCGAAGGTCAGCGTGCTGTTGACCAGCTCCACGGCGCCGCCGGCGAGGGTGTTGTTCACGGTGCCGGCGGCGATGTCGCGGAACTCCAGCGTGGAGCCGGCGGCGATGGCGACCGGGCCGGCGCCGATGGCGGCGGCGCGGCCCGCCGCGACCACGCGGGCGGTGTTGACGCGGAGGCCGCCGGCGAAGGTGTTCGCGCCGGCGAGGGCGACGGCGCCGGCGCCGTCGATGGCGAGCGCGCCGGCGCCGCTGATGGGGCCGGCGAGGGTGGCGGCGTTCGCGCCGGTGTCGAGCGTGAGCGTGGCGGAGGCGGCGAGGGTGACGGGGTTGGCGAGGGTGAGGTTGTCGGTGGCGAGGACAAGGGTCGCCGGGGGGAAACCCGGCGCTCCCAAGGCGAGCGTGCCGGCGCCGAGGGCGTTGTCGTGGGCGATGGCGAGGGTGCCGGCGGCGAGCTCCACGCCGCCGGTGTGGGCGCTGGAGCCGGTGAGCGTGAGGGCGCCGGCGCCGGTTTTGACGAGCCGGCCCGCGCCGGAGAGCGCGCCGGCGAAGGTGGTCGCGGCGGTGTTTTGCGCGGTGAGGGTGGCGGAGCCGAGGAGGATGGCGCCGGCGCCGGCGAGGTTTTGCACGGTCTGGTCGTGGCCGCCGAGGTCGAGGGCCGCGCCGGTTTTCACCTCGACGGAGGCGCTGGCGGCGATGGCGGCGGCGGCGGCGAGCTGTAGTGTCCCGGTGGATACGACGGTCGCGCCGGCGTGGGTGTTCTGCCTTTCAAAAACAATGGCGCCGGCGGCGTTGATCTCGACCGAGCCGGCGCCGGTGAGGAGGGCGGAGAGGGTGGAGTCGGCGGCGCGGGTGTTGTCGAGGACGAGGGTCCGGCCGGCGTGGATGTCGATTTGCGAGAGGCCGTGGCCGAGGTAGATGCCGTCGGCGCGTCTGGCGGCGGCGTAGCCATAACTGGCGGTGGCGACGGTGCCGGCGCCCTGGACAACGGGGGCCGTGGCGGCGGAGAGCGCCGCGCCGTCGAGGCCGGTGAGGGTGATGTCGCCGGAGCCGGTGACGGCGCCGGCGGCGACGAGGCGCACGGCGGCGGCGCCGTCCTGGTCGAGGAGGTTGAGGGCGGGCGGGACGGCGGGATTGTATTGGTTTTCTGAATACTGCGCGGCGTCCACGCCGATGCTGGTGACGGCGGCGCCGAGGTCGAGGGTGGCGACGGTGAGGAGCCTGCCGTCGGTGACGCCGTCGGCGGTGTCGATGTTGAGGCGTCCGCCGGCGAGGACGAGGGTGCCGATGGCGAAGGCGGCGCCGGATTTTTGCGCGACGGCGGCGGGGTTGAGCACGAGGGTGGCGCCGGCGGCGGAGAGCGCGGCGGCGGCGTTTTCGTCGAGGGCGAGCGTGCCGCGGTTCATGCGGAGCGTGCCGGTGAAGGCGCCGGCGGCGCCGGTGTTGCCGGCGAAACTGAACGCGTCGGCGGCGGCGGCGAGGGTGACGTTGACGGCGCCGGCGCCGGCGAGGGCGCGGGTGAGGGCGAAGGGGGCCGGCGCGGCGGCGACGAGGTCGAGCGTGCCGGCGGCGGCGACCGTGATGGCACCGGCGGCGCCGGGGGCGGTGGAGCCGAGGGCGGCGGGGGTCGCGACGGCGAGCGTGCCTTCATCGACGGCGATGGCGCCGGTGAAAGTGCTGGCGGCGCCGGCGAGCGCGAGCGTGCCGGCGCCGGTTTTGGCGAGGGTGCCGGCGCCGCTGATGACGCCGGCGAGCGTGCCGCTGTGCGCGGCGGTGTCGAGGACGAGGGTGCCGGCGGCGTCGGCGAGGGCGACGGGGTTTGCGATGGCGAGGCCGTCGGCGGCGAGGGCAAGGGTCGCCGAGTGGAAACCCGGCGCTCCCAGGACGAGCGTGCCGGCGCCGAGGGCGTTGTCGTGGGCGAGGGCGAGGGCGCCGGCGGCGAGCGTGGTGTCGCCGGCGTGGGTGTTGGCGGCGGCGAGGGCGAGCGTGCCGGCGCCGGTTTTTATAATGCCGCCGGCGCCGGCGAGGGTGCCGGAGAGCGTCGCGGCGTGGGTTTGCGTGTCGATGGTCAGGGTGTGCGCGCCGAGGCTTATATTATTTTCCAGCACGAGCGCGGGGGCGGCGAACTGGAGCGCGGCGGCGCCGCCGAGGGTGATGCGCGCGGCGCCGGCGGCGCCGGCGGCGGCGAGTGCGAGCGTGCCGGAGTTCAGGTCGATGCCGCCCTTGAAGTCGCTGGCGCCGGTGCCGGCGAGGGTGAGTTTGCCGGCGCCGTTTTTGACGAGTCTGCCGGTGGCGGCGAAGGGTTCGGCGCCGATCTTGGCGGCGGCGTCCGCGATGATGGCGGCGCCGGCGAGGGTGTAATCGGCGGCGCCGTCCACCTCGATGGCGGAGACGGTGACGGTGGCGCCGGCGATGGTGATGACGCGGGCGGCGGGCGGCGAGTCGGTGTCGTTGAAGACGACTTTGTCGCCCTCGGCAAAGGTGGTGACGGCGTTGCTGCCGCGCCAGTTCTGGCTGGCGTCGTCCCAAGTGGTGGCGGCGGCGCCGGCGCCCGTCCAGGTGAGTTCGCGCGAGTCGTCGGAGGAGCCGGTGACGAGGAGGTTGTTGCCCGAGGCCGAGAGGCGCATGAGCTGGCGCGCGCCGGACTGCGGGCGGCCGGCGATGGTGACGGCGAGCGCGGCGAGGTCGGCGGCGCCGGCGGCGCCGCCGTTTATGGTGGCGAGGGTGCCGGCGCCGGCGAAGAAGCGGCTCACGTCTATTGTGTTTGTGTTGCCGCCGGAGAGGGCGGCGAGGCTGGCGACGGTGAGCCGGTCGGCGGCACCGGTGCCGCTTTGCTCGAAAATGTCAAAGCGGAGCGTGGCGCCGGCGAGCGCGAGATTTTCAATATAAAGTTCCTGGGCGAGCGCGGGGTCGGAGGAGGCGGAGCGGTCGTCGCCGATTTGTATAATCGAGCCGGCCTGCGCGGTGACGGCGCCGGTGAACGCGCCGGCGCCGCCGAGGAGCGCGCCGCCGGCGGCGGTGACGGCGCCGCCGAGTTTCGCGGCGGGGCCGCCGAGGAGGAGCGAGCCTGCGTTTATATTAAAATTTGCGGTGTAGGCGCTGCTGTCGGCGCGGAGCACGAGCGCGCCGTCGCCGTTTTTGTTTATAATGGAAGCGGCGGCGGAGCTGGCGAACGTGTCGCGCGCGGCGTCGCCGGCGCCGGTGCCGCCGACGGCGAGCACGGCGCCGGCGCCGATGTCGAAGGTGGCGCGGGCGCCGGCGCCGATTTGGTAGAGGAAGCCGCCGAGGGCGGCGGTCGGGGCGGCGTTGCCGGTGTAGGAAACAACGCCGGCGCCGGCGCCGATGTTTATGATGAGCGAGCCGGAATTGGCGATCGCGCCGCCGGTGCCGGAGGCGGTGTTGCCGGTGAAGACGGGGTTGTCGAGCGCGAGGAACGAGGATGCGCTGGAATTGTATATCGCGCCGCC
>JAITDF010000498.1 GCA_031282705.1 Opitutaceae bacterium
CATGTCCGGAATCATGCAGGGGATGCCTTAATTTGCCACATTATATTTTTACGGGACCTTAGCGGGACATGTGTTACCCTCATAGCGGGACAATACACGGCGAGACCGCCCTACCAAAACGGGACGACTGCGTAACATCAGTTATTCCGTGTTCACAGGCGCGCGGCGAAGGGGGTGACGACGGTGTGGTCGAGGCGGAGGATTTTGGCGATTTCCACCAGCTCGGCGGCGTGGTGGCCGACGCCGAGGGCGAAGTGATGGGTCGGGCCCTCGGCCACCCAGCGTTTGAGGAAGGTGCGGATGTCGGGGGGGAACACGCCGTGCGTGTTGGTGTTTCCGGTCGGGGGGATGGGGCGGCGCACCGATTCGCCCTCGGCGATGACGAATTTGAATTTCCCGGCGGCGGTCTGGCCGATGCTCAGCATCGTTATCGGGCCTTCCTTGATCTGGAACTCCACGCTGGCGCCCGCGCCGGGTTTGCCGTGGTATTTGCTCAGGCTGCGGATCACCGGTTTGCACGCCGCGATGGCGATGTGGTGGGGGCCGTCGTGGCCGACGAGCACGCTGCCGTGGACAAAGTCGATGGGGTGAAATTCCGCGAAGCTGCCGCCTATGTCCAGGCGGTCCATGATCAGCATGGCGATGCAGGTTTTGATGTCGAACTCGCCGCACATGGGGAAGCCGGCGCCGGTCAGCAGGGAGTTGGCCACGATGAGGTTCGTGACGAGGGTGCGCAGCTCCGTGCCCGCCTCCGCCTCGTAGTAATAGGCGAGGCCGTCGAGCTGTTTCTCGGCGATGAGGCCTTCGAGCGCGACAGCGGCGTGGGCGGCGTTTTCAAGGTCGGCGGCGGTGAGCTGCCCGGTCAGCGGGTCGGATCTGGGCGGGGGCGTGTCGAAAAAGTCATTGATCCGCTGTTTCCATTTTTCGATTTCGGCGGGCCGGGGGGCGCGGTGGTGCCTTAGCAGGTCGCCGGGTTCGACGAGCACGACGTGGGGGCCGAAGGCGGCGGTGATGGCGGTCGGGTCGGTGTGCATGTCCAGCATGGATTCGAGCACGTGCCCCATGAGGCCGATGCGGGAGCGCCGGAGGTCGTGGAGGACTTTCGCGATCTGGCACCAGCTTTGGAGTTCCCTGTCGGCGACGGGGTCGCCGTGCTCGTGGCCGATGATGACGGGCGGGGCCTGGCGTCCGAAGCGTATCGCGACGCCCGTGAACTCCGGCACGGCGCAGAAGTCGTCGTTGACGAGTTGCATGAAGGTCGTGCCGTTGGGGTAGTCCATGGCGGGCAGCGGTTGCAGCGCGACGAGCACGATGGGGACGTTGATTTCCCGGCAGATGACGCCGAAGGTCGATGAGGTGCCGTAGGTGACCATGTCCACAAACAACAGGTCGAGGTCGGCGGCCTTGATTTTCGGGACGGCTTCGTAGGCGCTCCGGGCCGTGTCCAGCATGCCGAATTCGACGACCTCGACTCCGTGGGATTCAAGCCGCGCGCGCAGGGCGTCCTGCTTGCGGCGGAGTTCCTCCAAGAGGGAGTCGAACTGGGGCCAATAGACGTGGTGCCCGATGCTGAAGAGCCCGACGCGGGCGCGCAGCGGTTTCGCGCGGCCCAGTCCTTGCGGCGTGCCTGGGTTCGCGGGAGCGGTGGTTTCGGTGATGGGTGGTCTCATTGTCAGGGATGGGAAAAGGATTGGAAGCGGAGGGGAAAGGATGGGGAAGGTATGGGAAGGTGTTTACCAGGAGATGAGGGCTTCGCCGGTCACGCCGGTTGCCCGCCAGAGTCCGGGGGCGGTTTCTTCGCAGGCATACGGGACGCCGAAGCCCGGGTAGGTGTCGGCGTCGTGCTTCTGGATTTGCGGCCGGCGCGAGGGGGCCGTGGTGTCGGCCAGAAATGCGAGCGTCGCCTTCACCAGGCCGCGGACCAGCAGCCGGCGCGTCACGCCGATTTGTCCTGAAATAAACTCCCGGCAGGAGACTTCCCCCGGCGCGTCCTGTTCGATGAACACCCGGCATTCACGGTGCCAGACGCGGGGAAGGGTGAGGGTGCCGTGCCCGCCGCCGACCAGCACGTCGCACCCGGTCGGGACGGGGATGCCTTCGGGGAGGCGCCAGTGCAGGCGCGTGTTCGTGGAGGGGGTGAAGCCCGAGAAATAAAGCGCGTTGCGGCACCGGGCGGTCAGGATCAGGGGGTCCGGCGTCGGGAGCGTCGGTTTTTCAAAGAGAAACGAAGTCCCGAAGTGCGCGAGCACCCAGCGCATGAGCCGCTCGGCGCTGAACCAGCGCGCGGGGTCGTCCTTTCGCGGCAGTTGCTGGTCGGTGACCTCCTCGCAGAGCGCGCCGCGCACCCAGGCCAGGCGGGGCTCGCCGTTGATTTTTCTCGCGACGGCAAACGCCCTTTGCCCGGCGCCGTCTCCGACCGTGGCCAGGAGCTCGCTTTCATCCGTCGCCCCCGGTTTGAGCCGGTTTCCGGCGCCGCCCCCGGAGAGATGCTCCCGTATCTTGATCGCCCGGGGAAAGGCGCCCTCCCGCAAAAGGTCGCGGGGCAGCGAGGTCCCGATGGTCAAATCCCCCGAGAGCGGCGCGACGCACTCCACCTGCAACAGGTCGAGCAACCGGGGGTCGGCGTGTTCGAGCGGCCCGTAGAGGATGGCCCGCCCGCCGTGCATGATGTGCTGATAAAGGGCCTCATGAAGCCGGGAGCCGGCGTCCGGGGCCGGGCAGACCAGGATGGTTTTGTCAAAGAAGCCGGGGCGGGTGGCGCGCGCGTCGAGAAAGCCCTCGGTGGAGACAACGGTGTTGAGCGGGAAGCCCTGGTTGATCGCGGAGCGCATGAACCAGTCGCCGAAGAAAACCTCGTTGATGCGCGCCGGCGTCCCGAAGGTCCACTCGTGGTATTCCGCGAAAGGATATATCCAGGTGAGGAGCCCCGGCTCGTCGGGAAAGTCGGCGAGCGCGCGCCGGAGGTGCGACATGACTTCCGGGGGGATTTCCCCGGGCATGCGCCCGAAGGAATCGTCCACGGTGAGCATCGCGAGCGACGCCGGCCCGCTGATGGTCGCGTCCGCGTTGACGCGGGCGACCGACAGCGGGAGATAGATGTCGTGCGGCTCCCGTCCATAGCGGTCGAGCCACGGGCTGTTCAGCCACCAAGGGTCGTTTATATAAAAACGAAACGGGAACGCCCCGCCGGGCGGGAGTTCCGCGATGTGCGACATCCAGCCGACCAGTTCGAGCCCGTAATCGCCGTTGATTGCCGCCCAAGGCGAGTTCGGCGGGGCGATGGTGTTGAAGCCGCCGTTGTAAATCTCCCTGACCGGGGAGCCGTGGGACGAAAGGTCCATGCCGGTTGACAGGTTGCTTCCCCGCGCCTCGATCGGGAAATGCGGGCATTCCTCCCTGAAGTCGCTCCAGAAACCCAGAATCGACTTGCGGACCTCGCCCACGGCCTTGGTGTTGAACTCCCTGCCGTTGAATATCTCCCCGGTCACGCTCCATGCCTCCAAGGCATAGCCGAAGCCGTTGGAAAACCAGATGTAGTCGAACCCCAAATCGCCGAGGAACCGCTGGCTCTGGCGCCCGAGAAAACGGCCGAGGGAGAGCCCGTCCGGGATGCCGTCGGGAAAGCCCGCGTAGGCCCGCGAATCGCCTTTCAAACGGGCTGCGCAATTGACCCACTGGCCCCCGCCCATGGCGTTGCCGGAGCAAATCTCCCGGTGGCGTTTGTATTTGAACGAGGACTCGGCGAACTCTGGGCCGGGGTCGAAGGGCGCGCCGACGGCGGCCTCCCTGCCGGTGAGGCGCCGGGTCTCCTCCTTGAGCGTCCTGACGACCGCCGCGAGCCGCCCGTAGGTCATTTCGGGCGGGTTCTCGCGGTAGGGCCAGTGGCGGGTGTGCAGGCATACCGCGTCGTGCCGGAGGTTGCCCACGGCCGACTTGCCCGGCGCGGGTTCGGAGCCCACGCCGATCCACTTTGCCCATTCAAAGCGATCCTCCATCCGGCCCGTGTAGTCCAGGATTTCGCTCCCGTCCGCGGCCCAGAGCAGAAACGCGACGGAGGATGCGTCATGGATGAGGGGCATCCACTGGCGCAGGATTTCGCCGCAGACGGCGCGAGTGGCGCCGTCCGACGGATCAAAAAAAGGCTTGAGGCTGATTTCGAGGATGAGGCGTGGCATGGAATTTGAAAATCACCGCCTTGGGCGGGAGGTTGGGCGGAAGGTTGGTTTTTTATTAATCGCGAAGGGCGCGAAGAAGTTTAAGCGGGGAGTTTAAGTTTAAAGGCGCTTTGGAAAATTTATTTTCGAACAGAAGAAAACAAAGGCAACTTAGGTAAAAACAAAGAGGATTTTGAATGAGAAGTTGTTTGTTTCAGAAAAATTGAAAAAGAAGAACGGCATGCGCCCTTGGTTGTTCTTCCTGATTGTCCTTCGTTTTCTTCGTTGCCTTCTGTTCAATAATTCAAACCGCCATTAAGTTGGGCCGCTTTGCACTCTTTAATGGTTGGTTTATTTTTAGACAGAATGGACGGAATTTGACGGAGTGAACGGAATGGATTGTTTATTTTGTCAATTCTCCTTCATTCTGTTCATTCTGTCCAAAATAATGGTTCGGTTTTATTAACCGCGAAGGACGCGAAGGGCGCGAAGGATGAAAGCACTGAAGGTTGTTGTTTTTCCAGTTTCATGTTTTCTGTTCTTCGCATCCTTCGCATCCTTCGCGGTTGAATTTAATGGTCTGTTTTAAACAGAATTATTCAGGGTTTTTCTGGACCCGGTCGTCACCGTCCTGTCGGGCGGCTTCGCGCTCGGCGATCGCTTTCCGTGTCGCATACGCGGTCTCGGCGGTGATGGGGAAGCGCAGGACGCAGCCAATCGCCAGGCAGATGAACATGACCGGGAAAAAGGAAAACAGGATGCGCATCCACAATATCGTCTCGGGCGCCTGGGCGCCGCCGAGGTCCTTGTTGAAACCGGTGACGACCAGCACCAGCCCCGATATGAAATAGGCGACGCTGCCCCCCATCTTGGACACCCAGCTCAGCACGGCGCCGATCATCGCCTCCCGGCGGTAGCCATTCTTCAACTCGTCGTAGTCGCACACGTCGGCCACCATCGCGCTGAGCAGCACCCAGAAGCCCGACATGCCGGCGCCCATGAGGATCATGGGCACGAACATCAGCCAGGGCGCCGACGGCGTGAAGCACGCCCACTTGGACAGCGTGCCGGCCAGCACCAGGAAAAGCGAACCGATCAGCGTGTTCTTTTTGCCGAACCGGAGCGCCAGCAGCGAAATCAACGGGGCGCCGGCTATGCTGGCGATCTGGTAGGCCGTGCTGATGGCGCCGTGCAAAATCGCGGCGGTCTTTTCGTTGCCGCCGTGGACATGGTAGATATTAACATACAATCCCAGACTATATACGGTGAAAAACGCCAGCAGGATGAAGCACGTGGCCCCGCCCAGCAGCAGCAGCGGCCTGCATTTGACGGTCAGCGCCAGGCTTTCCCGGAAGGCAATCTTCCGCTGGCGCGCCACCGTCACCGCCCCCGTCTCCTTTATGGAATGGACGACATACAGCGCGATCAGCGACACCAGCACGAAAAAGGCAAAGCCGGTCCAGCGGGCGCCCGCGATGGAATCGGGAAAGATGTCGAGCTTGGTGATGGCGAAAAGCCAGACCGCCGCGATGCCGCCGACGGGCACGAGGAGCGCCGCGACCCCTTGCAGGCGGGTCCGCTCATGGTAGTCGCGCGTCAGCTCGATGCCGAGGGCGCCCTTGGGTATGGAGTAGAGCGCGAAAGCCGGGAAATAGATCAAGGAAAACGCCGAGAACCAGACTAGGCAGGCGGTGCCGCCGAGCCCGCGGGGAAACATGAACATGAGCCAGAAGGCAAGGCCGGCCACGACGGCTCCGAGCATCATGAGCGGGCGCCGCCGCCCGAACCGCGACCGGAAGTTGTCGGAAAAATTCCCCACGATCGGATCGACAAAGGCGTCGATCAGACGCCCCGCCGCCAGCACCGCCCCGATGAACGCGGGGTTGATGCCCAGCATGATATTAAAAATCGGGTTCGCGAGCTGGTGCACCGCGTTTGCCATCAGGTTCTCGGACACTCCTCCGATTCCATAGATGACTTTTATCTTATTCGGCACCTTGTCGCATTCTGCGGTTTTGTATTGGAGGCTGGCGGGGCGGTTGGCATTCATGGAGGATGTGATGGCGGACGGTTTTATAAAATCGCCACTAAGGGCGCGAGGGACACGAAAGGGTTTAAGTTGGAAGTTTAACTCTAAGTTGAAGTTGAAGTTGAGTTGCTTTGTATTTTCCGATGGTTTGTTTTTTCAACCACGGATGGACACGGATATGCACAGATAAAAATTTCAAAAATGGTGGTTTGAATATGTGTTCGTCTGTGTTTCGGAGGTTTTTATTCGCCAAGTGGAAACTTGGCGTTCCCGGGTCCATCTGCGGTTAAGAGGCGGTCACTGGCCGACCGCAAGCCGGTCCATAAAAAACGGGCCGCCGAATTGCCGGGTCATCCGGGCGGTCTCCTCGATCAGCAGTTTCTTGACGTTCTCCAAGTGCAATTCCGTGCTCCGCGATATGGGCTCGCTGCATCCGATGCCCAGGAGCAGGTGATGGCTGGCATCGAAAACAGGCGTGGCGACGGCGGCGATGCCGCTGTCCGCGACATTGTTGGTCATGGCAAAACCCTCGCGCTTGATCGCGTCCAGCATCTGGAGCATCTCCCCGGTGTCGGCGGGGCAGTTGGCGCCCAGTTTCCCGAGCGACTCCCGCGCCGCGTAACGAAGCTGCACGGCCCTGTCTTGATACGCCAGCAGCACCCGCCCGGCGGCGAGCAGGATGGGGTGTTCAATCACGCCGTGGTTGTGGGTGACCACCAGCGGGTGGTTCGCCTGAATCCAGTCCACCGCGATCATCTGGTCGTCGAGCCACGCGAACACCGCGACCGTCTCGTCAAACTCCCGGGCGAGTTTCTCGATGTAGGGCCGGGCAAAAATCCGCAGGCGGTTCAGCGGGTCGCCGCCGGCGCCGAGCCGTATCGCGGCCAGGCCAAGGCGGTATTGCTTGGAGGTCGCGTTATACTCCACGAAGCTCATGGCGCGCAAAGTCTGGAGCATGTTATGCGTGGTGGGTGGCGTGATCTTCAGTCTGCGGGACAACTCGCGCACGCCCATCCACTCTTCCGTATCCAGTGCCTGCAAGAGGCGGAGGGCTTTTTCAACAGATTGGATCATGATGAGGCTTTTGACGCTTGTTCCGATTAGATGAACAGTCAAGGGATTTTTTGTTTTTTCAATTTTTAAGACATAATTAACTCATTATCATTTTATTATAAATCAATGGGATTCGGAAAAAGAAAAAACCGGCCAAAATAATTGACCCGACCGGAAAAGTGTTCATACAGCCGATACATGTTCACCGTGGCAGGCGGCGGCCGTTCCTCCCGCCTATCCCGATTTGCACCTCGCCCGTGGCATGGCGCCGCACCGCTCCACCGGGCGATCCCTCTGACACCGCATGAAAGACGCATGAAAACCCAACTCCTCGACCTTATCCTTCGCCTCCGGAGGCAATTCAACTCCCTGTCGCCAAGGGGCTTGAATCGCCCCTCCCACCGCTGCCGCCTGCCGCCCGCCGGCATGATGCTCGCGGCCCTCTGCCCCGCCGCCGCCCTCTGCTCCATCGCCGCGGAGCAGGCCGCCGCCGGGGCGTCCGCCGTGGCGGTGTCCCCGCAAGACCCGCGGATCAAATACTCGGGCTGCGTCAGGCTGGAATTTGTCTCCCCGTCCGACGGCGCGCCTGCCTCGGCCGCCCGTTTTGACCGCATCCTGGACATCCCCGGCAAGGGCTACCGTTGGGACAACCCCGGCGCCCGCATCCGCTTCCGCACGGACGCCGCCGTGCTGGAGGCGCTGCTCCACTACAGCGAACTCCACATTTCCACCACCGGCCGCAACGGCACGGGCCTTTACACCATCGACGGCATCTCCAAACCGGAATGGCGCTTCCAGACCGGCACCCGGCAAATCCGGCGCGAACCCGGGCGGGTGACCGTCGTGCTCGCGGACGGCGAACCGCGCGGCTTCCGCGAATATGAGTTGATTCTGCCCTACGGGGACTCGGTGGACTTCCTCGGCCTCCGCGTGAACCCCGAGGCGCGCTTCGAGCCACCCGCGCCCAAACCCTCCGTCCGCTGCCTCGCCTATGGCGATTCCGTCACGCACGGCTTCTCCGCAAGCGACATCTCGAAAACCTACCCCTTCCTGCTCGGCGCGCGCAAAAACTGGGAAATCGTCAACCTCGGCCTCGGCGGCCGCGCCTCCAACCCGGGCGACGGAAAAATCTTTGCCCGCCTGGAGCCGGCCCTCATCACCATCCTGATGGGCGTGAACGACTGGCAGGGCGGCGTCCCCCCCGAACGCTACCGCGCCAACATGCGGGGCCTGCTCGCAAACGCCCGCGCCGGCCTGCCGCAAGTCCCCATCTATCTGATCACGCCCTTGTGGGTGGCCCCCTCATGGCTCCCTCACGCCCCGCCCCTGGACGGCTACCGGCAGGTCCTCCGCGACCTCGTCGCCGAACTGCGCGACCCCGACCTGCACCTCATCGAAGGCCCGGAACTCATCGACCACGACCCGCGCTATTTCGACCCCGCCGCCGCCGTCCACCCGAACGACGAAGGCTTTGCCATGATGGCCGGCCGCCTCGCCCGCCTGCTGAAAGACGTGGCGCCGCCCCTTGGAGGAACGCCCCCCGTGCAGGGGATTGCCCCCATTTACTAACTGATGTTACGCGGAAGCGGAGACAGCGCTTGACCTTTTCAGCCCCGGAGGGGCGGCAGCATTTAGCCGTGGGTGACGAGCGCAGCGAGGAACCCACGGAAAACGTTGATAAATACCCAAGCCCCGAAGGGGCGGCAGCGCGCGCCGTTCGCCTCATCGCATTTCCCCCGCCCTTCCCTTGCTGCCGCCCCTTCGGGGCTGAAACACCGCGCTCCTCCGGGGCCGAAAAGATCAAGCGCTGTCTCCGTTTCCGCGTAACATCAGTCAGTTATCCAGGTCGGCAGCAGCGGCGCCGGCTCGCTGACCATCTCCGGCAGCGGCGCCGTGCGCACGCTGACGGACGGCCTCACGGCCGGCGCCAACGGCGGCTCCGGCGTCATCGCGCTCCGCAACGACGTCGTGCTCGGCCTCGCCAAAAATCTCTACATCGGCAGCGGCGGCGTGGTCACGGTCGGCGGCAGCGGCTGGTGGCAGGCGGCTTCCCTTGCGTTTTCCAGCAGCAGCACGCTCGAAATCACCGAGAGCGGCAGCGTGCGCGCCGGCGGCAACATGGGCTGCGTCATCCGCATCGACGGCAACGGCCTTTGGGAGCACGTTGGCGGGCTGCATGTGGGCTGCCCCGGCGCCGGCTCGCTCGACATCGGCGGCAACGGGCGCTTCCTCGGCGGAGAGGTGTGGCTCGGGCATTGCGCCGGCGACACCGGGCTGCTCACCGTCGGCGGCGCGGGACGGCTCGACGGCAACCGGGGATTTCGGCGTCGGACTCGACGGCGGCGGCACGCTCGCCATCGCGGACAGCGGCAGCGTGACGGTCGGCGGCGTGTATTTCCAAAACGCCGCCTCCACGCTCGCCCTCGCCCTCGGCGGCACCGGCGTGCGCCTCGTCGTCGGCAGCGGCTCGCTCGGCGGCACGCTCGCGCTCGCCGGCTTCGCCACCGGCACTGGCGGCGGCGCGGGCGGGCCGGACTTCGTGGCCGGCGGCGCGTTCAAGAGCGCCGGCGCGACAACCTACGACGCCAGCCTCGGCCTTGCCTGGCACACCGGCGGCACGGCGGCGCACGGCACCTTCACGCTCGGCTCGGGCGAGGCGTTCGAGCTCGACATCCCGCGGGCCGACACCGCCGCCAACGCCGCGCAAGGCTGGAACGGCGCGATGCTGACCAAGGCCGGCGCGGGCGCGCTGACGATTTCCGCTTCGCTGGCCCACACCGGCGCCACCATCGTGACCGGCGGCACGCTCGCGCTCACCGGCGCGGGCGCGGTGTCCGGACCGGTCGTCAACCACGCCGCGCTCGTCCACTCCGCCGCCGCCGGCCCGGCCCGCGTCGTCATCGGCGGCGCGCTCGACAACCGCGCCGGCGCGTCCGACGAACTCGACGTCCTCGTCGCCGGCGACGTGACCAACGCCGGACGCCTCGCCATCGCCAGCGGCACCTTCCTCGCGCGGCTGGCCAACAGCGGCACCGTCGCCGGCTCGCCCGCCGACCCGGAGAATTTCGCGCTCCCGATCGTGACCGTCGCCGTCGGCGACGCCACCTTCACCACGCCCGACCGCATCGTCGATGGCCTCTCGGTTTACAGCCTCGCGCGCGGCAACGGCGGCGCGTTGCTCGCCGACCCCCATGCGTGGTATCTCGCCTACGCCGGCCAAAACCGCACCGCCGGCGTGATCCTCGGCACCGCCGCCATCCTCGGCGCCGACTGGCACTACAGCCTCGACTCCCTCCACCAGCGCATGGGCGACCTCCGCGCCGCCTCGCACGCCGCCTCGCACGCCGGTTCGAGCGGCGGTTCGAGTGGCACGGGCGACTCGCCCGTGTCCGGCAACGTCTGGCTCCGCACCAACGCCTACCGCCTCAACGCCGTCGCCTCGCTCGCCGGCGCCCCCTTCCGCCAGACCGCCTTCCCCGTCACCGCCGGCCTCGACCGCGTCCTCTCCCGCCCCGGCGCCGATGCGACGCTCTACGCCGGCGGCTTCATCCAGATGGGCCGCGCCGTCCGCGATTACGAGCGCCTCGGCAACTCCGACACCGGCGGCGCCTCCCTCGGCCTCTACGCGACGGCCATCCACGCCGCCGGCTGGCATGCCGGCGCCACGCTCAAGCTCGACCGCTACAAACACACCCTCGACGTCCTCGACCCCGCCGACCCCGCGCCCGTGACCGCGCGCTACGCCAGCCGCGCCGCCGGCCTCTCCGTGGAACTCGGCCGGCGCATCACCCTCACCCCGACCGCAAGCCGTGGAACAGGAAGCGCGAGCGGAGGCTTTGGAATCAAAAACCTCTGGCTGGAACCCGGCGTGCAAACCGCCGTCGCGTTTCTGGGCTCCGCCGGCTGCGCGACCGGCGCCGCCGGCTATGCGACCGGCTCCGCCATCGCCGTCCGCCTCGACCGCGCCACCGCCTGGCAGACCCGCGCCCAACTCCGCGCCGGCGCGACCTTCGCGCGCTGGACGCCCTGCATCAAATTCGCCGAAGTCCGCGGCGACACGCGCGGCGGCGCGCTCCACGCCGATGGCCGCTCCTGCACGCCCGATTTCGACGGCTGGCGCTTCGAGACCGGCTTTGGCGCGAGCTGCCTGATCGACGCCCTGAGCCAGTTTTATTTCGACTACGAATACAACAAGTCCCCCGTCTGCGGGCGCCCCTGGTCCCTGACCCTCGGCTACCGCCGCCTCTGGTAACCCCGCCAATCAGGCAAGCGGGACGTTCGCCTGATTGGGAAGTAGGGCAAGCGTCCCGCTTGCCTGACGGGAGCAGGATGCTCCCGCCACTTTCGGACGGCGTGCAAAGCGCGCCGTCAGGCAAGCGGGACGCTCGCCCTGCTTCGGCTCTCCGCGCCTCCGCGCGAGACATGATTTTTCAAACTGCCCGCAAGTAGTTTTTATGAACATGGAAAGACAAGCATATAACAGTGATTTGGAAAACGGTGAATGGGAACTGATCAAACAGCACCTGAAACAGGGGCGCACGACCCGGAAGGGGCGACCGGCAAAAATTCCCCGCAGGGGAATAGTTAATGCCGTGCCTTATCGGATGCGCACGGGATGCCAGTGGCGGAATTTACCGCATGACATGCCCGATCGGGAAGTTGTTTACAAGACCTGCAGGAGCTGGATCAATGCCGGGATATGGGAGGGCTTGCATGATGCCATCCAGAGTAAAGTGAGAAAAAAAAGACAGGGAACCAGAGCCGAGCGCCTTAATAATTGACTCGCAGTCGGCAGATTTTGGTAGGGCGGTCTCGCCGAGACCGCCGTCGTTTGTCTCGTGGTGCTCGCGGCGGTCTCGGCGAGACCGC
>JAITDF010000515.1 GCA_031282705.1 Opitutaceae bacterium
GGAGCATCCCCAGCATTGATATTTCCCGTGTAATCAATCCTTATCAGATACTGCTCCCCGTCCGCCTGATATTTTTCATAAACAAAGTTCATGTAATTTCCGCATGCATCGGAAACCCGGCTAACTGCCCATGTCTGGACTTCCAATGGATGATCCGCGCTATTGGCTCGCAACCGTGATGGTTCCGTATCTCCATACTCAATCAGCCGCCCATCCCTTGTCCATACCTTGAAAGAGGCCGGCCCCGCCCCCGCCTCCCCTTGGGCAATGATGCGGCTGAATATCTCATGCTCCATGCGATATTCAGCTCCCGAATAACCATGTGGCGCGCCTCCCATGTAAACAAGACGTTCGCCATCGAGATAAAACTGATCGTTACGATCAAAATTTACCGCTCCCGCCATACCATCGATAAGCAGTGTCTTCCGGCCTCTTGTGATCGTGGAGATTCCTTTCAATGACCAGCCATATCCGGCTATGCCGGCATTTGATTGACTGTTATATGCTAAGGCAAAAACCGGCTGCATCCCCGCGGTGCCAGGCACGACAAATAGTGGTATGGAATAAATTGAAGCACCATTCTTATCAACCGTTAAGGTCCCTTTTGTTGCGCCTGGTGTTTCAGGACGGAAGGTATTTGCCCCCGTAAGCATTCCCCACTCTTCTGGAATGGGTTCGTGAGCCCCTCCGACGCTCGCATCGTTCGGCAAGACACAGAGGCTTGCCCCAAAAACAGATGCGATCACGAATAATCGTTTTGGTAAATGCATGGGTTCAGTGCCTCACCGACACCGTGAGGGTGTAGGTGCGCGGGTTTTGATAATAGAATTGAGCCGGGGTCATGACGCGGACGGGTGAGGACAGGTCGCGATTCTTGGCCATCATCACCGAATCGTAATAAATCGGGTCATCGTGGTCGAGGAGGTTGGTGACACGCAGGTCCAGCCTCACACGCTGGCGCTTGACCTTGAACTCGTAGCCGAGGGTGAGCGTGGTCATGAAATAGTCGTCGCTATAGACGGGATCATAGGCGCTGACCGACGGATCGTTTATGACGGCGCTGTTGGGGTCGCTTGGGTCGGACAGCGCCTCGTCCTCGCCCCTGTAGCCGACGATGCGCTTGCCGCGGTAATTCACGCCGGCGCCGACGCGGAGGCCCTTCAGCCTGCCGGAGGGAACGGTGTAGTCGGTGAAGAGGTTGGCCATCCATTTGCTCTGGCCCTTGAGGAGCTGGCGGCCGTTGACGAAGTTGCCCAGCTCGATTTGCAGCGTGCGCCAGCCCTCGCGGGCGGCGGCGTGGCCCGGCGAGTTGGTGTTGTTGGTGCCGGGGCCGACGGTGCAGACGTTGGTCAGCGGGTCAACCACCAGGCCGGCGTCGGCGAGAATCTGACGCAGCGTGGCGTCGTTTTGGGCCATGTAGGCGCGGGTGTGGGCGCGGTAGTTGGTCTGGTAGGATTTTGGAAACGCGGCGTTGAAGGTGAGGCGCCAGTTGCGGGTCAGGTTCGCGACAGCCTCAAATTCGTAGCCGCGGTTTTCCCGGTTGTAGATGTCTTGCAGGCCGGTGGACAGGACGGTCATGCCGCGCGTGTTCATGTCGCCCCCGGAATCCTTGGGCGGGGCTTGTATAATGCGGTTTAGGTTTTCGATGCTCGTCCAGATGCCGACGGTCTGGTTGTTGTCCTTGCCCTCATAATACAGGACGGAGGCGGTCAGGCGTTTTTTGAGCAGCGAGAAGCGCAGGGCGATGTCGTAGCCGGAGGATTCCTGCGGCGGGACGAGGGTGCCGAAGAGAGATTGGAGCGCGGTGTTCGGATTGTAGCTGGTGCCGTAGTTGGCCGACACGCTCATCCACGGCAGCACGTCCACCACGGCGCCGACGGTGCAGGTGGTGACGTTCACATCGACCACCGGCGGCGAGTAGTCGTCGCGGAAGCGGTCGCCGGCATACTGCGAGACGGGCGTGCCGTTGCCCTCGCGCGGCCTGGCGTCAGCGGGCAGGGCGGTGGCGCCGGTGGGAGTGCCATCCGTGTTTTTGGGAATATAGGTGAGATTAAAATAATCCGCCGGGGCGTCGGGCGCGAACCGCATGCGTCCGTCCCAATCCGTCGGATAATCATTATAATTGATGCCGTTGCGGGTGCGCTGCCAGTTGTTGTCGCGACGGACAGCGGCCAGGAAATGCAGGCGGTTGTCGAACACATCGGCCTTGAAGGCGGCCTGAAGGTAGGTCAGCTCGCGTTTGGTGGCGCGCTGGTAGGTGGGGCTGCTGATGTCGGGCACCCAGCCGACGGGGACGGTCTCGCCCGTCGTGGGATCAATGGCGCTGTCGAGGTCGGGCGCGTAGCGGTTGCGCTCGTTCCAATAATAGCGATAATAGACGGCGTTGGCATTCTTGCCCCATTCGCGGTGGTCGGCGTCGGGATCGTCGGCGCCGGCTTTCACGGCGTAATTATACATGTAGGAAGTCGCGTCCTGCCAGACCTTGCCGGCCATGGCGTTGACGGAGAAATTGCCCCACCTGGCGCCGTTCAGCACCCAGGCGGCGGCGGCGCGGACGTCGTATTGCCCGGTGTCCCAGTCGTTGACCGTGCGCGCGCCTTCGTTGTAGGGCTGGAGGAAATTGGGGTTGTCGGGGTTGCGCATTTCCACCGTTCCGTCCGAAAGTGTGACCGGGACCGTGATCGGGAGTTTTTCGTTGATGTCAATATACGTGTCGTAGAGGCCGCGCCAGAACATGTAGCCCTTGCTGAAATACTTGTTATCGGAATAATTCCCCGCGAGCTGGAGGAAGATGTGGCGTCCGATTTGGTGGTCAACGGTCACGGTATAAACCTTGTAATCCTGCACCACGGTCGGCTCGCTGGTGCCGATGGCGAAGGCGTGTCCGGGATAGCGGAAATAGGAGTTGGCCTCGGCGACATCGAAAATTTCCAGCGGGTAGTCGGGCCCCTGCCCGACGAAGGGGGCGGCCCAGTCGCCGAAGGGATTGGCGGCGGCGGAGGTGTGGCCGCCAAAGGGTCCCTTGGCCCCGGTGATGTAACGCCCGCCCAGCGTGAGGCCGGTGTTGAGCATGTTGACGGCGCTGGCGGCCCGCTGCTGGGTCGCGCTCAGCGCCGTGTTATACACATACTTGTTTGTCGCCTGCCGGCCGGTGCCGGTGGCGCTGTTGGGGGAGGCAGTGAGGAGCGCGGTGTAGGTGGTGTGGCCGTCCCAGCCGGTGAAGCGTTCCACGGCCATGGTCGGCGGGTTGTTGCGCTTGACCTGGCCGACTTCCGCCTCGCCGCGAATGGTTGTCTTTCTGATTCTATAAACACCGGCCACGTCAACGGCCTTTTTCTTTTCAAATTCGAAATCGCGCCAGCCATCGGAGTCGTGCCAGAGGGCGTTGACGCGCACGGCGGCGCGGCGGCCGAGGGGGAGGTTAACATCGGCGGTGGCGCGGAAATAGCTGAGGGAGCTGAACGCGGCGGTAAGGCTGGCGAGGTTTTTGCGCAGGAGCGCCTGCTTGGTGACGATGTTTGGCGTGCCGCCGAACGAGCCGTAGCCGAAGAGGACGGAGTTGGGGCCGCGGGCGTAGTCGAAGCGGTCGAGGTTGTAGCTGTCGTAATTGACGTTGAGCGGGAAAAAATTGCGCTGGACGCCGTTGGCGGCGATGCCGCGCATGGTGACCTGGGTGCCGCTGCCGCTGCGGATTTCGTTGTCGCCGTTGTCGCGGGCGGAGTTGGTGTTGGGCGCCCATTCGAGGGCCTCGGCGAAGTTGACCAGTTGCAGCGCGTCGATGAACTCGCGGGTTTGCACGGAGTAGGCGACGGGAGTCGTCGCCAGATCGCCGGCCAGCCGCCCGCCGGCGAGCGAGGTGGTGGCGACGAAGCCGACGTCCCTTTCCGCCGAGACCTCGAAGGGACTGAGGATGACGATTTCGGAATCGGACTCCGGTGCGGACGCCGCGCGTTGCACAACCGGCACGGCATCGGTGCCGGAGACGGCCAGTTCCGGCGGTGGCGCGACTTGCTGCGCGAGAAGGGCGGTGGAGAAAAACAGGGCGGCGGCGGCGGCGCGGGTGTAGAGTCGGGTGTTCATGCTCATATTTATATATTTGTTTATATATTGGAGGTTGCGGGGTTTGTTTTTACCAAGCGTGGCGGTAGCCGAGGTTCAGCGCCCAAGGGCGGGTGTAGGTGTCGGCTTTGTTGTATTCATAATCAAAATAGACCTGGCTGGTGTCGTTTATGAGGAAGGAGAACCCGGTGCCGGCCTCGACGCGCCAGCCGTCCACCTTCGGGGTGTAGGTGTCGCCGTAAACCAGCACCTGCCCGCCGGAGGTTTCGCAGTCCACGCCGGCCAGCCTGAGGTGCGGCTGCCAGCGCCCGAGGTCGGCGCCGAGGCGGAGTTGCGCGCGGTATTGCGCGGAGGTGGCGTCGGAGATGATCACGCCGAGGCCGTCGTCGGTCTCGTAATTAGGGGTGGTCAGCCGGGCCGCGGCGGCGGAAAGGGAAGGCTCCAGCCAGAGGTTTTTCCACAAGGCTAGGCGCCAGCCGGCCTCGGCGGAGAAGCCGAGGGCGGCGCTGTTGTAGCGGGCCTCGGTGGAGAAGCCGTCGGCCTCGTGGACGACGAGGCGGTTTTCGTAGCGATCCACCCGCGCAACGAGATCGACATACAGGCCGGAGGCGTGGAGCCAGGACGCATACAGGCCGAGGCCGAGGTGGATGGTGCGGCCCGCGCCGTAGCGGTCGTAATCGCGCTCGCTGCGCCCGAAGACGCCGTAGCCGCCGGCGTGGAGGGTGGCGCGGCCGAGCGGGAGCGCGCGGTCCATGCCGGAGGAAAATTCATAGGTGTCCTGGCCGAACGCGTCGCCCGCGACCGCGCGGTCGGCGTCGAGGTGATACGCGTTGGCGCGCACCCAGCCGCTTGCCGGCGGGGTGGTGTCCGTCCGGTGGCGGAGTTCGCCCAGCCGGGAGCGGAGCGAGTCGAGGCTGTAGTGCCAGTCGGCGCCGAGGATGCCGGTGGTGGAGAGCACGGCTTCGGCGAGCGCGGTCTGGCCGCCGTAGGCGAGGAAGGTTTCGCCGCCGCGTTGCTGGACGGTGAACACGTTGAAGGCGTGGTCGGTGATCACGCCCTCGAAGGTGGCGTCGTTGGCGCCGTCGATCCGCACGAGGCCGAGGCGGAGGCGCTGGGGTTTGTCCACTTCGCCGGTGGTCTGGTTGTTGAACGCGAAGGCGTGCGTGCCGCTGGCGGCGCCCGTGACGCGGAGCGTTTGCGCCTCGCCGGTGCGGAGGTTCACGTCCATGACGATGGTGCCGGTGCCGGCGAGGTCGCCGGCGATGGTGGTGACGCCGGCGGCGCCGAAGGGCAGGCCGGAGAGGTTGAGCACGCCGTCGTTGCGCAGGGACCCGAGCGTCGCGCCGGCGCCGGCGGGCAGGAGGAGGCCGCCGGCGAGGTTGGCGACGGCGCCGCCGGCGGATGTGAAGCGCAGGGTGCCGGCGTTGGTGACGGGGCCGGCCAGAGCGTCCACGGTGGCGTTGCCGCCGGCGAGGTTGTCCAGCGCGCCGACGCGGGCGGCGGAGAGCGAGCCGCTGTTGCGCACGGAGGCGGCGGAGCCGGTGATGGTGAGCGCGCCGGCGTTGGCGATGGTGCCGGCGGCGTCGGCAATCACGGCGCGGCCCGCGGCCTGGTTGTCAAGCGAGCCGCTGACCACTGCGGCGGCGAACACGCCGTGGTTTTCAACCCGCGCGGCCGCATCGGCGACGCGGAGGGTGCCGCCGGTGCCGACCAGCGCGGCGCCGGCAAGCGCGCCCGTCACTTCCAGCACGCCGGCGCCGGCGAAAACGGTGCCGGTGAGGGCGGTGGCGGCGAGGGTTTGCGCGCCGGCGCCGGTTTTCAGGAAATCGCCCGCGCCGGCGAGCGCGCCGGTGAACGCGGAGGAGCCGGACGCGATGGCGACCGCAAGCGTGCCGCCGGCGTCAATCCGCGCGGCGCCGGCGCCGCGCAGGGCGCGGATGGTTTGCGTGAACGCGCCGGTGGCGAAGGTGCCGCCGGCGGCGAGGTCGAGCGCGGCGCTGCTGGCGAGGGTGTCGGCGGCGGCGCCGGCGACGGTGACACCGGCATCTATAAAAGTGGTTCCGGTGTAGGTGTGCTGGCGGGAGAAATAGACGAGGCCGCCGGAGCCGGTCAGCCGGAGGTTGCCGTCGCCGCTCACGCCGATGGCGAGGGTGTGGTTGCTGCCGGGGGCGAGGCTGGCGGTGGTGGACAGCTCGAAGGTGCTGCCGGTGACGATTTCGAGGGCGGAGAGGCTGCGGGTGAGGAAGAGTCCCTTGTCGCCGGCGGCGTTGCTGCCGGTGAGAACGGCGCTGCTGTAAAAGGCCCTGACCGGGCCGTAATTTATAACATCGCCGCCCGAGGTCGCCGCCTCGGTGCCGTCCGAGTTGAGGACCTTCAACTGCACGATGCTTCCCACCGTGCTTGCGGAGACAAGCATGATGGCGGAGCCGCCGACGATGCTGCTTTGGTCAATGAAGTTGGGATTGGCCGGCAGGGTGTCCGTCGTCTCGGTGCCGCCGGACGGGACAAGCCCGGTGAGCTGGACGAAGCCGCTGCCGCTGACCGTGAGATCGGCGACCAAGAGCGTGCCGGTCGGATTGAGCCCCGTGCTGGCGATGACCAGCCTGCCGCCGGCGAAGTCGAGGTTGTTGATCGTGGCGCTGGCGGTCACGGTGGCGACGCCGCCGGCGGCGAGTTGCAAATTCGTGCCGCGGTCGAGCAGCGTCCGCATGGTGGCGTTCGGGGTGGCGAGCGCGAGGGTGGCGCTGTTTTGCAGGCGCACCGCGCCGTTGAAATTGCCCGCGAGTTGCGCGGCGGAAAGTTCGAACGCGTCCGCGTCGAGTTGGTCGAGCGCGAGCGTGCCGGCGCCGGTGTGCGCGCCGGCGAAGAGGCTGGCGGTGCGGCTGATCTGGACGATGCCCGCGTTGAGATTGAAGGTTCCGGTGAAGTGCGAGTTGTCGGCGTTGAGGAGCAGCGTGCCGGCGCCGGTCTTGGTGAGCGCGGCGGTGGCGTCGGCACTGGCGATGGAGTCCACCCCGGTTGCCACCGCGCCGGGCGCGCCGATGACGAGCGTGGCGCCGGCGCCGATGTCGAGGGTGCCGGTGGTGGTGGCGCCCATGAAGAGGAAACCGCCGTCGGCGGCGGCGCCGGTGACGGTGGTGTTGCCGCTGATGGTGCCGGTGAAGCCGGGCGCGTAGGCGAGGGAGAATCTGGCGTTGGCGCTGTGGAAAAAGGCGCCGCCGGTGCCGCTGGCAGTGTTGTCCTGAAAGAGGACGTTGGTGCCGGTGAGGGAGGTGTAGGTGTTGTTGAAAATGGCGCCGCCGTTGCGGCGGGTGCCGGAGAGTTCGAGCGCGGTGTTGCTGGTGAAGAGCAGGAGTCCGGGGCCGCCGAGCGTCAGGCTGTTGGCGAGGGTGCTGTGGTTGCCGACGGCGGCGCCGTTGGTGGTGGCGACAGTGTCGCGGATGGTCACGGTCGCGCCCGCCGCCGTGAGCACGGCGGCGCGTTTGGCGGGGTTGACATTGATGCGGTTGGACGTGGCGCCGTTGCTGCTGAATGCGACGGTTTTGGCGATGATCAGCGCGCCGGTGGTGCCGGTGAAGTTCACCTTGCCGAGGGAGGTGCCGGGGATGTTGCGCCAGCCGTCAACCTGCACGATGCCCGCCTCAAGGTTGAAGGTGCCGGAAAAGGCGGTGTTGTTGGCGTTGAGCACGAGGGTGCCGGTGCCGGTCTTGGTGAGCGTCGCGCCGGCCTGGGTGACGATGGAATCGTAGGCGGTGGTCCCCGCGCCCTCGGCGCCGATGGTGAGATGGCCGTCCACGGCGAGCGTGATGGTGGTGGGCGCGGCGGCGGCATTCCGGGCGTATATGAAGCCGCCGGCGGTGTGGGTGCCGGAGCCGACGGGGTTGTTCGCGCTGTTGTTTGCGAGATTGCCGCTGATGGTGCCGGTGAAACCGGGCGTGTAATAAAGGCTGATGGCGCCGCCCGTGTTCGAGAAGATCGCGCCGCCGTTGCGGGCGGCGATGTTGTCGGTGAACAGCGTGTCGGTGGCGCTGAAGACGGTGGTGTAGCCGCCTTTGTTGTCATTATAAATCGCGCCGCCGTCGGTCGTCGCGTAGTTGCCCGAGAACACGGCCGAGTTTAATATCATCGTGCCGCTCTGGTGAACCGCGCCGCCCCACGCGCCGGTGGCGGATGAGATGATCAAATTATTGCCGAGCACCAGCGTGCCCGCGATGCCGTTGGTAAAAATCGCCGCGCCGGAGCTGCCGTTCTGGTAGGCGCCGGCCAGATGCAGGTTGTCCAGAATCAGCGTGAGCATGCTGTCGGTGCGTATGATGCGCTGGGTGACACCGGGCCGGACGGTGAGCACCACTGGCGCCGCGTGACCCGAGCCGGTGATGGTGAGCGTGCCCGACGGGGTGAATATCTTGCTCGCGTCCACCGTGCCGGAGGTGACCGCCGTGCCAAACACAATCACGTCGCCGGACTGGGCGTTTCCGAAAAGGGTGGAAAACGCGCCCGGGCCCTGCCCGCTGCGTTCGGTGACGGTGAGCACATCCCCGGATGCCGCATGGCATCCGAAAACGAAAAACAACAATGGCAGCAAGGCGGCCTTGGCGTGGACAATGGGCGTGGTTTTCATGGTGGTTCAGGGGAAGGGGGATGGAGGTGAAGTGATTGAAGTGATGTCGATAAACAAAATCCAAGCGGATGGAGAAAGCCGGACGAATTTCTACACGTAGAAAAGACGCGCGCTATTACCACCAGCCGGTGCCCGCCGCGCTCGACAGGGCCGTGTCAAGGTCGCCGATGCGGGGATGCCACAGCAGCTCCCACTCCAGCGCCATGATGCCGGAAAATCCATCCGCCGAGAGCGCGGCCCGCACTTCGCCCATTGGAAACTCCCCCATGCCCGGATATACATAAGTATAAGCCCTGCCGCCGTCACGCCGGCTCACGCTGTCCTTCACATGCAGGTGCGCGACGTGTTTCGCAATCACCCGCCATGTGGCGGCGGGATGCTCGCCGCCGAGTCTCCATGTGTGGTGCGTATCCCAGAGAATGCGCACACCGGGCGCATGCCCCAGAAAATCCATGACCTTTCGTCCCGTGAACAAGGAGTCATGCGTCTCGACGACGATGTCGCTTTTCCAGCCCCTGGCCGCGCGCAAATTCTGCCACCAGCGGATCGTTTCCACCGCCTCCCTCCGGCCCGCCTCCCCGTCAGCGGCGCCGCCATCAAACACCCGCAAAGGCACTCCTCCCAGCGCCTCCGCCCAGGGAAGGAAACGAAGGAATTCCCCGCGCTGTCCGTCCCCCGCCCCGGTGAGCTTCAGGGAGGTGTCGAGGCAATGGATCCGCACCGGCTGTCCGGCCATGGCTTGGGCCAGAATCTCCGGCGACTTGCAGTTTTTTTCAAAATATCCCGGCAGGTCGATGCTGCCGCCGAGTGCGCGCAACTCCACAAGCGTTATTTGGTGGCGGGTTGCCAGCGAGAGCGTCTCGTCCAGCGACAGTTCAAAGCAACCCAGTGAGGTGAAGGCATGTGCGCAGTGCATGTTTGGAATCATATTATATGCCCGTGATATGAATGTCACCTGCCAAGCCTCCGCCTGCGCTGATCCAGATAAAGCGAACGGGGCGCAAGTGAATCCCCCATGCCCGCGCCCTCGACAAACTCGTTCTCACCGGCATCCACCTCGCACGCCGGCCCCCTCGTGCCGATGATATAGCCGGTGCCATACTGCGCCGACTGCACGAGAACCTGCGGGCGCTTTCTTTCCCCATACTCATGAAACACAAAAACCGGCTCCCCGTATCGCTCGCCTTTCAGGTTCCAAAACACCGACTGCGTCGTTGTGATGCCATGCAACGGGTTTCCACCCCATTTCCCCCAGGGCCGAAACTTCGCCTCAAAATAATCCCGGTCGCACGTCACCCCGTCAATCAAGTTGGCGGGCGAAAGCCACATGTGAAAATCGGAGGCCAGCAGCCCGTCCTTGGCCAGACAGTCAAATACCACATTGCCGCTGCATTGCGCGCTGCCAAAGCTGTAGTTATGCCTGCCCGCCTCGGCCAGGCAATTTTGTATCAGACAATCCTGTCCCATCATGTAATACGGATATCCATCCCCGCTTCCGCCTCGATATTGCGGGAAACCCCATTTGCAATCCTCTATCGTGACCAGGCGGCAACGCCTGAGGCGTATCCCGTTGGACAAGGTATGGATATTGTCATTGTTTACCGGGGGCCGATAGGAATTGACCCGGCGTATCCAGCAATTTTCCGCATTTTCAACCAGTATCGCGCAGGAGGCGCTCGCGTCATAACCAACCGTGCCGGCATTCAAGTGATCCAGTTCGTTCAGCCCCGAGCCCGGATGCTGCCGCATCCCGATCGAAAAATCCTCCAGCCCAACTTCTGAAACAAGCCTTCCCCGTAATTTTTCAACCCGTGCATTGTCCGCCATCAGCATGGGGTATCGCGTGGGTATGTCCACCGTGAGCGTGTTCCTCTCCTTGTCAACCGCCATAATCGTCCGGCAAAAGGCAACGATCCTGAATCCGGCTTCCTCTGGAAGCCATTCTCCCGTCATTCCATGCTCGTCAATAAAACGCTGGGTGAGATCAATCCGCGCCAGCACGTCGTCCCCGGCGTTGAACAACGAGGCATCTTCGACCGGTAGTATTTTGGCGGGCAGATGAATATCCTTTGACATGGGGCTTGCAATCATCCCCCGTTTCGCATCGCGGGCGGATATCGGGGCTTTTTCCGGCCATGCTTTTATTTCTGTTGAGCGAATATCTATGATGGTCTTCCCGCGCATCTTGCAGCCATCCAGGAACAAAAATGTCTTGTCCGCTCCGCCCCCGCGAAGAATCGTTTTGCTTCCCCGGATGTCCAGCACGGAGGTTTTGCCCTCATCGATGCGCACACGATAGGTTCCGGCAGGCATGAACACCACGCCGCCGCCGGTTCTCGCGGCGTGATCAAGGGCGGCTTGTATGGCGCGGGTTGAGTCTTTTTTGCCCGAGGGGTCGGCATGATAGGGCTTTTGGGCGACGTTGATTATTTTCTCATCGACATCGGGTATCGCAACTTCTCCCCGATGATATCCGGCATACGAGAAATCGTGCAAAAACCGCCCTTGGGAATCCATATGCCCCGGCTGCCAGTTCTCCGGATACAAGGACGATCTCCAGCCCACGCCGGAAACCGGTGGCACGGGAAGAATGGCGGCGATGAGGGCATGCATTATAAGGATCCAAAAACCGGACCGGCATGGCACGGCGCCCGGTTTCCGATGGTGTCTGTGTTTCCCCATTTGCATGTCCTCATAAACCGGCCGATGGCGGATGCACCGGCCGGTATTCGCGGGTGTTGCTCATAACTTGAGATCAGCCGTGCGGGTGGAATTGCCCGCCGGGAGTTGCATGGTCGTGATGGTTTTCCCGTTCTCACTGATCTTCAGACTGCCGGCCTTGGCCATGTCGCTTTCGATTTTGCAACGTCCGGCTTTCAACGTCAGCGTCACTTTGCCCGGGTGATCCAGCGTCAACGTTTTCCCATCCGGCAAAACAAGGCTTTTCCCGGAAAGCCCGAAAGACACCTCTCCCGGCGCGGACCAGGCAAAACCGTAAGCGCCGTCCAATCGCTCGCTCCGTCCCACGTATATCGTGCATTTTTGCCCGCCCTCATCGATCTCCACGATCCCCTTGCCGGCGACGGCCGGAACAAATGATTCCGGCTTGTCACGCCAGCGATCCTGTATGCAAAGCGCGGTCAGGATTTCGCATTCCCTGGCGGCGGGAAGATGAAGTTTCAAATGCTGCTCACGCACCACATGCTCGGGGCGCCGGCCGGAAAGATCCACATTGATCAAAGTGGGGCCGGTTTCGCTGTCCTCCAAGGGGACGAGGCTTTGCACGATAATGCGGCCGCCGCTGACATCCGAATACCAGCGATCCCCGGCCCCGCTGTAATCGGGAACAAAAGGACGGTCCGAGTTCAGCACCCACGTGAACGTGTGGGCGTCGGGCGCGGCGATGGAATCGCGTATGACCAGCCAGCGTCCCCCCACCATGATCAATTGCCTGTGATAATGCTTCAGGCGAAGCGCGTCATCATAGGCGGCCTCGATGATGGCGGTGGCCGCGGCCACCCGGGAAGAAAGCCATGCCTCCTCAAAACGCATCGGATCGTATTTTGAATAAGGCGCATGGGCAAAGCTGTCCCAAGTCGCGCCTTCTTTATACTGTCCTTTCCCGTCGATCAGGACGCAATTGTGATGCTCGGTCTTTTTCTCCCCCGAATACCCCGGGGCGGTCGCAAGATAGCCTCCCCGGGAAAAAATCTGGAAGGTTCCGGCATCCTGATGCACATGCCCCATGCCCATTTTCCAATCCGGATATTTTTTCAGCAGCGCGGTTGCCTTGTGCCCCTCGGGCGGCCCCGCCTTGAAAAACAAATGGGTGCCCGAGGACGCGCTTCTTCCCGTCCATCCATTTCTCCAAAAGATCACGTCGTGATTGGCAAAATGGTGCCAGGCGGGAACCCCGGCGATTTTGGGATCCGGTTCCAGGTTTCTTGCCAGAATCGGAAGTTTCAGCAGCACCAGGGTTGACTCCAGGGCATCCACGGACAACCGGTCAAATTTCCCCCTGTCCTTCCAGCCGCCCGATATGACATGGCGGGCCAGCGGGGACGGGGCGATCTCCGCCATCTGCAATGCGGCGGGAAGGGCCAGGGGCACCTTCAAATCGCTCATGAAAAAACGATAGCCGGTGTAGGCTTCGCGCGGGCCGTGGTCGGCATAAGGGAAAACTTTTCCCGCCTCCGGCAGGTGGACATGGGCGAGGTATTCCGCCAGTCCCGTGAACAGGCCGGGGGCGCCGTCCGCCGAGGCTTTGCGCAAATCCTCCCCGGTCATGCGCCAAAGCGCCTCGGCATAGGCGGTCGCATACTGGAAAAACCCGTTCCAGTAGCCTATTCCCTCATAATAAAACCCGTCCCCGCTGAGAACCTCGGCCATGCGCCGCATCGCATTCCGGGACCATGCCGCCCAGTCGGCGATTTCCGGATGCTCCCGCGCCTTGTCGGACAGCGCCAGGGCGGCCATCCCCAGTCCCCCCGCGACAATATAAAAATGGTTCTGTTCATACCAAAGGCCCATGATGGCATCCATGTCCCGATAGGTCTGCGCTCCCTGAACCAGCAAGGTCTTTTCCAGAATATCGATGTCGCCGGGATATTTTTTTTGATAATCCTTGTTTGAATATAACAAGTCATACATCAATGCAGTGGAATACAACAGCCCGCCCACCGCCAGGTCATTGTTTCCGACTCCCAGTGCCGGTATGTCAACCGGCTGGGGATGTTCCACGAAGACCGGCGCATAGGATTTTTGTATCCAGCGGTGCACCGCCTCCGCATAATGCGATTCGCCGGTCATGAGCCAGAGCGTGGCGCTCAAGAGCACCCGCCTGGGGATGTTCCAGCCATGTATGCCTGCATTCATGGGCACCAAGGGAACGGAGGCAAAGCCGCGTTCGTCGGCCAGCAACGTGTAGATTCCCCTGTTTTTTCCCCATTCGGCAATGGCGTTCTTCAACTCTTCCGGGCTGCAAACCAGCCGGGGGTGAACCCCGGCAAGCGCCGGATTGAAGTCAAACCGTCCGTTTTTCAGGGAGGCATGGGACTCCTCCACGGAAACGGCGGCGATTGCGCGGGCTTCCCCCGCAAGAATCGCGGCGAGCAGCACCGGCAACAGGACGGGCAGAAACGGCATTTTTGAACCAGGCATATTTTTGTATTTCATGGGATACATGTTTTCAGGTTGTGTGTGAATGTTCGGGAATGGGGGCTCCGTGTCTCAACCATGTTTTTGGGATGACAGGGCGCCGGTTATTCGACCGGTTTGCTCCGCAGCTTGGAAACGGTCTCCCAGTGGGCGCGCTGGCAGCGTTGCGGCGCCAGTCCGCGCAACACCAGTTCCAGATCGTCCGCCACCAGCCGGCCCATCCACGGCCAGATTTCGGGGATGTTGCCCGCGCGGTGTGCCTGCAGGACGGTGTTGGGCGTGCGCCTGGCCCGGTGGCCGGCCGGAATCGGCTCATCGGGCCACACGTCGATGGCGGCACGGATGCGGCCTGATTCCGCCGCGTCGAGCAGTTCGTCG
The DNA here is from genome assembly GCA_031282705.1 of Opitutaceae bacterium. Taxonomy (GTDB): domain Bacteria; phylum Verrucomicrobiota; class Verrucomicrobiia; order Opitutales; family Opitutaceae; genus Termitidicoccus. The sequence continues at coordinate 14,216 of JAITDF010000515.1, forward strand.
AAGTTTACTATTCCGGCGCGGCTGGCGAGGACGACGATTCCGCCCTCCCGCATTTTTTCAAAATGGGCGCGCCCGATGCCCCCCATGTTCTCCGTGGTCGTGGCGGCCAGAAGAAACACCACCGCCGCGCGCTCAAAACATTCGTCCAGCGTGGCGGGCGTGACCTTCATTTCGCGCAGCACGCCCGGATGAATCCACGGATCGTTTACCAGTATTTCCCCGCCAAAGGGACGCAGGAGCGGGAGCAGCGCGCGCCCGACATTGCCGCAGCCTACGAGCGCCAGCGGGCGCCCGTGCAGCAGAATGGAATCATGATTGTCGCCCTCTCCATACAATGTTTCATCGCCCGCCCGGACGGCCGCATCGGCCTGATGAATGCGGCGCGCCGCCGACAGGGCCAGCCCCAGCGACATTTCAGCCACGGGCCGGGCGAAAACCGGGGCGGTTGACAGCACGTGAATGCCGCGCCGGCGGCATTCAATATAATCGATATTCGGAAGAAAATTGCTTTCCACATTAAACACCACCTTCAATTTCCTGGCGCGCTCCAGCCTCTCGCGCGGAAGCGCGGACTGCCCCACAATGGCCGTGACCTCCGGCAGATATCGCTCGATGTGCCCGTCGGACGCGGGCGCGCCATCATGCCAGATGACATCGCCAAGCGATTCGAGGCGCCGCTTGGT
>JAITDF010000688.1 GCA_031282705.1 Opitutaceae bacterium
TATCTTTCTTCTTTCGTCAGGTGTGGGCCGGGGAAAGAGGAAAGAGGAAAGAGGAAAGAGGAGGATGTCCCCGCCGCTTTGGCGGCGCGTTTTGGCGGCGCGCTTTGCGCGCCGTCAGGCAAGCGGGACGCTTACCCTACTTCCCAATCTGGCAAGCGGGACGCTTGCCCTACTTCCCAATCTGGCAAGCGGGACGCTTGCCCTACTTTTCAATCAGGCAAACGTCCCGCCTGCCCTGCCTGGGCTCGCTGCGTGGGACAGGATTGGACCTCTTGGGATAATGGGCGCACCCTCAAAACCGGCTGCGGATTGAAGAAATGAATCGAAATGAATCAAAAGTATAGCAATTTGGGCTTGCAGTGCTTTGCTCATGCTTCAAACAGTGTCGCGACGATGCACAACATCCCATGTATTCCCCTCCCGCCCCAGCCCGGCGAATCCCGCCTGCCGGACGCCATGAAAACCGCCGGCGGCGCGCGCGCCGCGGCACGCCCGCCGCGGGCTTGAAAACCCGATTTGCAACCACCATGAAAGCCACCGCCCCCATCCGCGAAATCCTTGTCCTGCACCACAGCCACACCGACATCGGCTACACGCACCCGCCGGTCATGGTGTGGGAGTTGAACCGCCGCTTCATCGACGAAGCCATCGACCTGTGCGAGACCACGGCGCGCTGGCCCGGGGAATCGCGCGTGCGCTGGACCTGCGAGACCACGTTCCCGCTGCTGCACTGGCTTGAGCACGCCACCCCGCGCCGGATCGACCGCTTCCGCCGCCTCGTGCGCGCCGGGCAAATGGGCGCGGGCGCGGTTGGCCTCAATCTCACCCCCCTGTGCGACGCCGCCACCCTCGCCGGATACCTCGAACCCATCCGCTTCCTCCGCAAGGAACTCGGCCTGCCCCTCAAGGTCGCCATCAACCACGACGTGAACGGCCTGCCCTGGCCCTTCGCCGACCTGCTCCTCGACGCCGGCGTCGGGATGCTCCTCATGGGCATCAACGTCCACCTCGGCGGCTTCCCCCTGAGCCGCCCGCGCGCCTTCCACTGGGAAACCCCCGCCGGGCGCCGCCTGACCGCCTTCAACGCCGAGCATTACCAGTCCTTCGACCGCGTGACGCGCATCCTCGAAAACAGCACCGCCGCCATGGCCGAGGGCATCGCCGCCTACCTCGACCGCCTCGCGCGGGACGGCTACCCCTACGACTTCGTTTACCTCAGCGCCACGCACCCCACCTATCCCGACAACAACCCGCCCCACCCCCTCGCCGCCGACCTCATCCGCCGCTGGAACCGCGAGGGCCGCGCGCCCCGCATCCGCTTCGCCCTGCCCGAGGACATCCTCGCCCGCCTCGCCGCGCAACCCGCCGCGAGCCTCCCCGCGCACGCCGGCGACTGGACCGATTTCTGGAACTTCGGCAGCGCCAGCTCCGCCGTCGAGACCAAGGTCAACCGCCACGCCGCCCACCGCCTCGCCTCCGCCGGCCTCCTCCGCGCCCTCACCGCCACCGCCACGCCGCGCACGCCCCGGCCCATGTGGGACGACGCCTGGCGCTCCATGCTCCTCTACAACGAGCACACCTGGTGCACCCACGCCTCCCTCCGCAAAACGCCCCCGGAGCCCGCCAACGAGCAACGCTGCCAGAAAGCCATCTCCGCCTACCGCGCGCGCAGCCTCGCCGGCATCGCCTTCCGCGACACCATCGAGCAATGGGCCGGCCCCGCCGCCCCCGGCGACGAGGCCGCGGGCGTCATGCTCTGCAACCCCGGCCCCGTCGAGATCGCCGGCTGCGTCCGCATCCCCGAAAAAATCTTCCAGCCCGAATGGCGTTTTCTTTGCAACCAAGTCCTCCAAATCGAAGCCCGGCGCGACTTCGACACCCCGCCCGACGACCCCGCGCCCCTCGACTGTTTCAGCGCGCCCGCGCCCACGATCCTCGCCGGCCCCTTCACCCTGCCGCCCTTCGGCTACCGCTACCTCGGCAAAAAAGAACTCCTCGCCGCGCGCGCCGCCGAGCCCGCCGGTGCCGAGCACGCCGGTGCCGCCGGCACTGGCTCCGCGCCTGCCGCCGCCGCGCCCGCCGGCGGTGCCGCCACCACGCCCGCGCCCGCCGCGCCCGCCGCCGCAAGCACCGCCGCCGCCGCCGGCACCGTGCGCACCGCCGCCGCCGCGTCCGCCGCGCGCACCGCCGCCGCCGTCGCCGCGCCCGCCGCCGTCGCCTCAAACGGCCTCTCCGCCGCCGCCGCCCGCATCGAGTCCCCCTGGTTCCGCCTCGACTACGACAGCGCCACCGGACGCATCCTCGCCCTCCACGACAAAACCCGCGACGCCGGCCTCCTCGACCCCGCCAGCCCGTGGAGCTTCTTCGGCTACGTCCGCGAAATGCCCGACCCCGCCGTCCACCCGCACCACACCGCCGAGCAGGGCCGCGAAGCCTTTTTCTCCGCCGACTGGGCCAGAATCCACGCCGGCCAGTCCGCCTGGAACGCCGGCTGGACCGCGCGCCGCGAGCCCCCCGCCCGCCTGCTCGACGCCCGCGCCGCGCCCACCCCCGAGGGCGCCAGCCTCATCCTCCGCTGGGAGGCCCCCGGCGTCCGCGATTTCGGGCAGAAAATCACCCTCGACGCCGCGCTCCCCCGCGTCATCTGCACGGCCACCTTCAACAAGGAGGACGAACGCGCCGCCGAGGCGCTCTATTTCACCTTCCCGCTCGCCCTCCGCGACTGGACCGCGCACTACGACACCGCCGGCGTCCCCGTGGAGTTTGACCGCGAACAGCTCCCCGGCTCCTGCCGCGGCTGGATCACCGCCGACACCCACGTCTGCCTCCACGACGCCGCCGGCGCCATCACGCTCGCCTGCCCCGACGCGCCCCTCTTCCAGATCGGCGGCTTCAACTTCGCCCGCGGCAACCTCCCCCCCGACCGCCGCGCCGCGCCCCTCCTCCTCGCCTGGCCGATGAACAACTACTGGGGCACCAACTTCCCCGCCACCCAGCCCGGCTGCGCGCAATTCCGCTACGTCCTCGCCTCGCACCCCGCCTACGACCCCGCCCGCTCCGCCGCCGCCGCCCGCCAGGCCCGCGCCGAAATCGAATGGCAGCCCGTCTCCCGCGCCCCCGCCCGCCGCCGCGGGCGCTTCGCCGAGGTGCGCGGCGACGGCGTCCTCCTCACCTCCGCCGGCTGGGGCCGGAAAAACACCCCCGTGCTCCACCTCCAGAACGTCCGCCCGCAACCCGTCGCCGCCACCGTCCGCCTGTCCGGGCTGAAAATCGCCGCCGCGCACCGCGTCGGCCCCGCCGGCCACCGCCTCGGCCCGCTCCCCGTGCGCCACGGCGCGCTCTCCGCGACCCTGCCGCCCCGCTCCCTCACGATGGTCGCCGTGACCCTCGAAACCGCCGCCCGCCCCGCCGCCTCGCCCTGACCCGCCCCCCCCCGGCTTTAATCGACTCAAATCGACTGCAATCGACTGCAATCGATTTGAGTCGGCTTAAACCGCCGCTCCTTCCCGCCGCCATTCCTGCCGCCATTCCCGCCGCCATTCCCATCGTCCTTCCCGCCGCCCCCTTCGCCTTCCCGCCCTCCCGCCCTCCCGCCCTTTCACCCATCCACCCTTCGCCCATTCACCTTTTCCCATGCTGATCCACGAACAAAACATCGCCGCCTCCCTCCGCCTCGAACCCTTTCCCGCGCCCTGGGAAAAACCCCTCTCGCTCGAACTCGCCATCACCGACTGCCACCGCGCCCACCGCGACGCCCGCGCCGCGCAACGCGAAGCCGCCGTCCTCCGCATCCAGCTCCCCGCGATGTTCCAGCCCATGCGCCCCGGCGACATTTTTGCCGGACGCGTCCGCTACCCCCTCGCCGGCTTCAGCCCCGAACTCATGGGCCTCGGCTACTACTGCCAGGAAAATGCCATCCGCCAAATCCTCGCCGCGCACCCCGGCGCCTTCGACGCCGCCGGCCGCGCCCGCGTCGAAGCCATGCTCGCCTACTGGCGCGCCGGCGCCACCCACGCCAAAACCCGCGCCGCCTACCCCCCCGACGTCGCCCGCATCCTCCCCGAGGACGACTGGCCCGCCCACCCCGGCGCCGCCTTCCCCCTCTACCGCATGGCCGGCATCACCCTCGACTACGAAAAACTCCTCCGCCACGGCCTCCCCGGCCTCGCCGCGCTCCTCCGCGAACAACTCCCCGCCGCCGCCGCTCCCGCCGCCGCCAAAGCCTCCGCCGCCGCCGCCGCTCCCGCCGCCGCCGCCGCGCCTGCCGCCGCCGCTGCCGAAGCCGAAGCCCCAGCGCCCGCCGCCGCCGTCGCCGCCGCCGCCGTCGCCGCCGCCGCTGCCGCTGCCGCTGCCGAAGCCCCCGCGCCCCCGTCCGCCCCGCAATCCGCATTCCGCGATCCGCATTTCGCCATCCTCGAAGGCCAGCTCGCCCTCCTCGAAATCCTCGCAGGCATCGCCCGCCGCCACGCCGCCGAGGCCCGCGCACTCGGCCAACCCGAAACCGCCGCCGCCCTCGACGCCATCGCCACCCGCGAACCCCGCACCCTCCGCGAAGCCATCCAGCTCTTCTGGCTCTACACCCTCGCCGCCGGCGTCTGCAACTACGGCCGCATGGACGTCTGGCTCGCCCCCTTCCTCGACCGCGACCTCGCCGCCGGCACGCTCGACCGCGCCTCCGCCCTCGCCCTCCTCCAGGCCCTCTGGCGCCACATCGCCGGCGCCTACGACAACATGTTCAACAACCGCATCGTCATCGGCGGCCTCGGACGCCCCGGCGAAGCCGCCGCCGACCGCTTCGCACTCCTCGCCATCGAAGCCACCCGCACCGTCCCCCTCAACCAACCCCAGCTCTCCCTCCGCTTCCACCGCCGCCAGAACCCCGCCCTCATGCAAGCCGCCCTCGCCTCCATCGGCGAAGGCCGCACCTTCCCCATCCTCTACAACGACGACGCCAACATCCCCGCCGTCGCCGCCGCCTTCGGCGTCACCCCCGCCGAGGCCGCCGCCTACTTCCCCTACGGCTGCGGCGAATACATCCTCGACCACGCCACCACCGGCACCCCCAACGGCCTCAT
>JAITDF010000043.1 GCA_031282705.1 Opitutaceae bacterium
GCGGAGGAGTTTTTTGAAAAAGAGGCGCTCGCGGCGGGCGAGGGCGTCGAGGGCGTCGGCCAGCGCGGCGGGGGCGGGCGGGAGTTCGTCTTTTTCAAGGCGCGCGGCAAGGCGGGCGAAGGCGCGCCATTCGTCGCCGATGCCGGCGAGTTCGAGGGCGAGTTCCCGGAAGGCGGGGCGGGCGAGGAGGGCGGCGGCTTCCTCCAAAAAGGCGGCGTAGAGGTAGCGGAAGCCGGCGCCGCCAGTGCCGAAGCCTTCCTGCATGAAGACGATGTGCCCGGCGAAGCGGCGGCACCAGCCGGGGTCTTTTTTTACCGGGAGGCGGCGGAGGCGCGCGGCGAGGAAGCGGATGCCGAGCACGCTCACGCAGGGCAGCGGCATGTGGAGCATCATGCGGGCGTTTTTGCGGATGGCGGCGGGGATGAGCGGGACGAGGGCGGCGGTGTCGGTGACGGGGAGCGGGCCGTCGAGGTGGAAGAGCAGGCCGCGCGCGCCGCGGGCGACGCCGGCGAAGCGGGCGCGGTGAAATTCGCGCGCGGGGCAGCGGGTGAGGGTTTTGAAGGGCGGGTCGCTGATGAGGTAGTCGCCGTTTTCCCCGTCGCGGGCGAAGGCGATGATGGTGTGGCCGGCGAAGTGGATGTTGCCGTAGGCGGGGCCGTAGGGGAGGTAAAAGATGTCGGCGCGCAGGCCGGCGGGGCGTCCGGAGGCGAGGAGTTCGTCGAGCCGGCGGCGGCCGGCGGCGGGGTCTTTGAAGCGTTCGAAGCGGAGGGGGAGGCGGAGGCTGCGGCGGAGGCTGTTTACAATCCAGTTGGGGAACATGCGGTAGGACACGAGGGGCAGGCCGTTGATGCGCGCGAGCGGGAAGTAACAGAAGGAGAGCGCCGCGCCGAGGCCGAAGGTCATGGCTTCGGAAATGGGCAGGCCGGCGGCGCGGAGGAGCGCGGTGAGCACGCCGCTTTCGCAATGCGCGGCGGGCAGGTGCGGGAATTTGGGATGCGCGGCGAGGCCGTATCCTTCGGTGACAATGAGGGGCGCGAGGATGAGGCGCGAGGTGATGGTGGCGGGCGCGGCGGCGCCGCCGCCGGCGGTGGCGGAGGCGGTGGCGGCACCGGCGGTGCCGGCGGCGAAGGAGGTGAAGGTGCCGGCGGCGGTGGCGGCAGTACCGCCGGTGCCGGTGGCGGGGGTGTCGGCGGCGAGCGAGGATTGGTAGGCGGCGAGCGTGCCGGCGAGTTCGGCGGCAAGCGCGGTATCGGCGACGGCGGTGCCGTCGGCGGGCGCGGGGGGCGCGGGGGCGGCGGAGTTTTGCGCGGCAAGCACGGCGGCGACGGGGATGGCGGCGGCAGCGGCGGCAACAGGGCCGGCGGCAGTATTTTGCGCGGCACCGGCGGGCGCGACGGGCGCGACGGTGCCGGCGGTGCCGGCGGCGGAGTTGGGTGCGGGGGCGGCGGGCGAGGTGAACAAGGCGGGAAACGGGTTGAGCGATTCGGAGAGGGGCGGAGCCAAGCACGGCGGCGGCGGCGGTGTCAACCGCCGGTTGTTTTTCCCAACGCGTCCCCGGCAAAGGGTGCGTCCCGTCCCTGGCAAAAGGTGCGTTCCCGGCAAAGTGCGCGATGCAAAGCGAGGCCGCCACCGCCGGCTTCATTCGTCCTCTTTCCTCGTTCTCGTTCTCGTTCCTCTTTCTCTCATTCCCCCGCCCATGCCCGACATTGGAGTCGAAGCCGGCGGACGGGGCTTCAACTCAAACTGGCGGCGAAATCGCCGAAATCGGGATGCACCGGCACGCCGGGAAGATCGAGCCGCGCCCAGTCCTCGCGGGTCAATTCGCCCGTGCAAAGCGCCGCCGCGCGAATGCCGGCGTTGAGCCCGGCGCGGATGTCGCTTTCGCGGTCGCCCACCATCCAGCACTGCGCGGGGTCGAGCCCGTGGCGGCGGATGGATTCAAGGAGGAAGCGCGGCGACGGCTTGCGGTAAACGGCCGGCTGGTCGCCCGCTTCCGGCGCGATGCAGATGTCCGCAAACAACGGCGCGGGCGGCAGCGCGATGAGTTCCTCCATGCGCCCGTTGCAACGCACCGCGTCCTCCAGCGTGTAATAGCCGCGCCCGATGCCCGACTGGTTGGTGTGGAGGAACAGCAGGTAACCCAGCGCCCGGGCGCGCCGCAGCCCTTCGACGACGCCGGGAATCAGCTCCACCCCGGCGGGATCGGAGAGGTAGCATTTGTCGAGGATGAGCGTGCCGTCGCGATCAAGAAAAAGAGCCTTGCGCATCGTGCGACTGTGAGCAGGCCGGCGTCGGGGCGTCAACATGGGGCGTTCGGGCTTCGGGATTTTGGCCGCCCGGTTTTCGATCGGGCGCAACAGGCGGTGATGTCACCGCCGGAGTCTTTCTCTTTCCTCTTTCTCTTTATCTTTATCTTTTTCCCTGCCCGTTCCTGACGAAATAAAGAGAAACTGATGTTACGCGGCGGCCAGTTTTGGTAGGGCGGTCTCGCCGAGACCGCCGTCGTTTGCCTCGTGGTGCTCGCGGCGGTCTCGGCGTGTATTGTCCCGCTATGAGGGTAACACATGTCCCGCTAAGGGGGTGACACTTTTGCAGTGTCCCAGGGCATGGGCCGGGAGCCTGGGCTCCCGGCCCATGCCCTGGGACACCAAAGACAAAACCGAACGTCGAAAAGAGTTCATCGCCATGCTTGAAGTGCAAAAAACCAATTTTGCCCGCTTGTG
>JAITDF010000072.1 GCA_031282705.1 Opitutaceae bacterium
GCACGCGGCGGTCTCGGCGAGACCGCCCTGCCAAAAGACTGGCCGCCGCGTAACATCAGTAACATCAGTTAAACTCAACCCGCCGGCGAAGCCGGCTGCCTATTCCAGCAGCGCCTTCATGTCGGCGAGCGAGAGCTTCGCGGCGGTCGCGTCGCCGGCCTCGAAGACATCGGCGAGGAGCCGGCGCTTCGCGTCCTGGAGCTGGAGCACCTTTTCCTCCACGGTGCCGGAGCAGATGAGCTTGCAGCTCGTCACCACGCGCGTCTGGCCGATGCGGTGGGCGCGGCCGGTGGCCTGCGCCTCGACCGCGGGATTCCACCACGGGTCGAGGTGGATGACGGTGTCGGCGGCGGCGAGGTTGAGCCCCGTGCCGCCGGCCTTGAGGGAGATGAGAAAAACCGGGACGGCGGCGTCGCGCTCAAAACGATCGACGGCGGCCTGGCGCGCGCGGACGCCCATCGAGCCGTCGAGCCGGACATGGGCGATGCCGCGGGCGTCGAGCTCGGCGGCGGCGAGGTCGAGGAGTTTGGTGAATTGCGAGAAAACAAGGATGCGATGCCCGTCGTCGATGGCCTCGTCCAGAAGTTCGAGGAAGGTGTCGAGCTTGGCGGAATCGGCGGCGGTGAAAGGCCGGTGGGCTGAAGAATCGAAGGGCTGGCCGGCGGCGTCAGCGTCGGCGTCGGCGGCGTCAGCAGTGGTGTCAGCGACGGCGGCGGCAGCTACGGTGTAAGCGGTGGCGGCAGCGACGGTGGTGGCGGCAGCAGCGGCGGCGACGGTGTCAGCGGTGGCGTCGTCATCGTCGGCTGCGGCGGTGGTGGCGGCGGCGGCGGCAGCAGCGTCAGCGGTGACGTCAGCGTCGGCGGCGTCTTTCGGAGAATCCGGCGCCGTGGAATTTGTTTTGGATCCGGGATGCTGGATTTGGGATTCGGGATTCTTTTGAGATTTGGAATTTTTTTGGGATTTGGGATTTGGGATTTGGGATTTCCCCCCGGTTGCGTCCGGTTTTCCCGGCTCCACAAGACGCGGGTCGCAGCAGATCTGGCGGAGGCGCAGGAGCTGGGTGAACGTGGCGAGGCGGATGGCGTTTTCCGATGCGCCGGCGGCTTCGAGGTCGAGGAGGCGGCGCCCGGCGGTTTCGCGCACGCGCCGGTAGAGCGCGGCCTGGGCCGGGGTGAGTTCGCAGTGGATGATCTGCTCGATTTTCGCGGGAAGCTCGGGCGCGACGGAGGCCTTCGTGCGGCGGAGGATGTAGGGCGCGGCGCGCGCGCGGAGGCGTTCGTCATGCCAGAGGCGCTCCCCGCCGCGCGCGCCGGGCGGCACCGCGTCGAGGTAGCCGGGGAGGAGGATTTCGAGCAGGGAGCGCAGGTCGTCGAGGGAGTTTTCGAGGGGCGTGCCGGTGAGCAGGAAACGCGAGCCGGCGCGGAGCGAGCGGAGGGTTTTCGCGTTTTGCGAGCGGCGGTTTTTCAGGTGCTGCGCCTCGTCGGCGATGAGGAGCGCGAACGGCGCGGCGGCGAAAAGCGCGCGGTCGCGGGCGAGCGTGCCGTAGGAGGTGAGCACGAGGTCGTGCGCGCCGAGGTCGGAGGCGCGGGCCAGGCGGCTGTTTCCGTGGTGGACGAACACGCGCAGCGCCGGCGCGAAGCGGGCGGCTTCGCGGCGCCAGTTTTCCACCAGCGAGGCCGGGCAGACGACGAGCGCGGTGGCGGGGGCGGCGGGGGCGAGCGCGGATGGGGCGGCGAGCGCGGCGGGGGCGGATGCAGTGGCGGAGGCGGATGGGGCGGCGGAGGTGGATGGGGCGGCGGCGTTGCCGCCGTCCGCCGAGTGGAAACTCGGCGCTCCCAGGGGGCCGGCGCCGGCGGCGGGGCGGGCGGTGTTTTCGTTTTTAAGCGCGGCGATGACGGCGAGGGCTTGCAGGGTTTTGCCGAGGCCCATCTCGTCGGCCAGAATGCCGCCGAGGCCGTGGCGGCGCAGGTGCCAGAGCCACGCGGCGCCGAGGCGCTGGTAGGGGCGGAGCCGGGCGTCGAGCGCGGCGGGGACGGGCGCGGGGACGAGCCGGGTGGTGTCGCGCAGGGCGGCGCTGAGTTCGCGCCAGGCGGCGGGCGGCTTGAAACCGGGGGCGATCCCCTCGATGACCGACTCGGCGTCGGCCAGGCGGGCGGCGTTGACGCGGTGCGTGCGGCGGACGACAAGCCCTTCGCCGGCGCCGCCCGCCCCGCCGGCGAGGGCGCGCTGGGCCGCGGCGAGGCGGTTGAGCGTCGCGGGCGGGAGGAGGTAAACGCCGCCGTCGCCGTCCTCGACGTAGCCGCGCCCGGAGGCCACCGCCGCGAGCAGTTGATTTTCGGATACGCGGCCGGCGCGGAGCCCGAGGGTCACGCGGTGGCCGCCGGCGGGGCCGGCGGGGCCGATGAGGCCGACGGTGGTGGCGCCGGCGGCAGTGGCGGTGGCGGCGCCGGTGGCGATGGGGCCGATGGCGGCGGCGGTGCTGGCGGCGGCGGCGGCGGTAGGGATGGGGGTGGTCGTGGCGGTGGCGGCGGGAGTGACGGCGGCGATGGCGGTGGCGGCGGGAGTTTTTTCATCGGTGTCGCAGACGATGACGGCCTCGGAGACGCGGGCGGTGTTTTTCTCAAAATTCTCCGTGAACCCGGCCTGGAACGTGTCGCGGAGCGCCGCGCCGTGCGCGGCGAGGAAGGCGAGCGTCTTGCGGCGGTCGCGCAGCCACCATTTGCGGTTGGAGGGTTCGAGGCGGAAGCCCGAGTTTTTGAGCAGTTCGCGCGCGGCGGCGTAGGCGGTGTGTTCGCGCGAGGGCAGCGTGATGGCGAGGTAGTGCTCGGAGCCGTCAACCAGCATCGGCGCCGGGGCGGATGCGGAAAGCGGCGCGCGGGCGGCGGAGTGCGGAGCGCGGGATGCGGAGTGGAAAGGGGCGGCGGGCAAAGGGGCGCGGGCGTCCCGTCCATGAACGGCGAGGCCGCCGGAAAACACGGGCGAGGCGCCCGCGCCGCCCGAACCCGCGGGCGCGCCGCCCGCGCTCCTTTGAACGGCGCCGGCGGGGGCGGGCGGCGGCGGTTCCCGCAGGTGTTCGCTCACGCCGTGCAGGCGCGGGCCGGCCCATGACAGCGGCGCGGACGGCTGGTCGAGCCGGAAAAAAACGGGTTGCGAGGCGAGGGCGGCGATGAGTTCGCGGAGTTGCGCGCGGGTTATTTGGATAAAAGGCGGCGGCGCGTCCGTGCCGCCGCACCAGCGTTGCAGCAGCGCGAGAGCCGGAAGCAGGGGCGCGGGCGGCGCGCCGGCGGCATCGAGTTCGAGCTTGAGCGCGATGGCGTCGCGGGCGGCGGCGGCGGCGAGATTGGGCGGCAGGAAAAGGCGGAGCATGATGGCGGCGGGCCGGCTCGATTTGCCGGACTCATGGCCGGGAGTGCAATTCAAAGTGATGCCCCCCCGCCCGCCGCCCGCCGGGAATCGTTCTCGTTCCTCGTTCGTCTTTCGTCTTGATGTTACGCGGGAGCGGAGACAGCGCTTGACCTTTTCAGCCCCGAAGGGGCGGCAGCCTTTAGCCGTGGGTGACGAGCGCAGCGAGGAACCCACGGAAAACGTTGATTAAAACCCCAAGCCCCG
>JAITDF010000188.1 GCA_031282705.1 Opitutaceae bacterium
AACCCGCGTCTGCCCGCGAACTGAGGCCGCCGCTGGACGCGGCGAACTGGCGCGTGCGACCCTGCGGACCATCCGGCTCAAAATCTTGAAACTGGCCGCGCGGGTGGAAACCACCGTGCGAAGAATCCGGGCGCGCCTGGCCGGTGCGAGCGCGGCCTTTGCCGTGTTCGCGCACGCGCACGAACGCCTGCGAAGACCCGGCGGCTGAAAAACCACGGAGGAAAGCGTGTCGTGCGGGCGCGATGCGGGCGGACAAAGGCGGAGCCGTGCCCGCAAACCGCGAAAAAAGCCAAAAACCGGCGCGCCGCGGACGCACTGCTCCGTCCGGCGTGCGCCCGGGCCGAATCCGGCGTCCTGAATCGCCCGGTGCCGCGGTTTTCGCCGGCCCCGCCGCCTTTTTGGCCTCTCCCGTTTTTTGGTGTGAAATATGCGGGCTAACGGCGCGCTCCTCGCACAAGCGCGTGCGCAGCCATCGAAAAGGGCGGGGATCCACTCTGGGTTGCATGAGTTGCGCCAAAAAAATTGCCCCGAAATTCTCAGGACGACGCGCGCGCCGGAATATGTTAAGGTGCGCCCATGCCAATGAGCCACGCACAGATGTATGAGCGCGTCCTCGCGTCCGACGCGAGTTGCAACGGGCGTTTCTTCACCGGCGTGCTCACCACCGGCATTTACTGCCTGCCGTCGTGCCGGGCGCGGAAGCCGAAGGCGGAAAACATCCGCTTCTTTCCGTCCTGCCAGGCGGCGCGCGAGGCGGGTTTGCGCGCGTGCAAAAAATGCCATCCCGACGATTTCGAGCACGGGGCCGATCCGGTGCTCGAAACCGTCGAGGCGCTCGTCGCCGAGGTGCGCGCGGAGCCCCGGAAGTTTCCCGACGCGCGCGCCATCGTGCGGCGTTCGGGATTTGGCGCGACGCGGGTGTTTGAATTGTTCCGGCTGCACTATCACACCACGCCCGCGGACCTGCTGGCCGGCGCGCGGGTGGCGGCCGCGCGCCGCATGCTGCTCGGCGCGGCGGATGGCGGAACGTCCGGCGGCGGCGGCAGGCGGCAAAAAACGGGGCGCGCCATGCCGCTGCCCGATGTCGCGGCGGCCGCGGGCTTCGAGTCGCAGTCGGCGTTTCACGCGCATTTCCGCCGTCTCAACGGCCTCACGCCGTCCGCCTGCCGCGAGCTCGGCGCGGACGATGACGCCACCGCCGCGCGCGGCTTCACCGTCACGCTGCCCGCCGGTTACCCGCTCGCGCTTTTGTGGCGCACGCTCGGGCGCGACCCGCTCGGGGTGACCGAAAACCTCAAGGGCGGGGTCTTCCGGGCGGCGATCCGCATCGGCGCGGACGGCGCGCCGGCGTTGCTCACGATGCGGTTCGAGGACGGCGGCCGCGTGCGAGCGACGTGTTCGCGCGGCCCGGCGCACGAGGCGCACGCGGTCGTCGCGCGGGTGCTCGGCCTGTCGCAGGACACCGCCGCGTTCGCGCGGCTGGCGCGGCGGCGCGGCTTTGCCCGGCTCGTGAAGGGGCGCGAGGGGCTGCGGCTGGTGCAAACGGTGTCCGCCTTCGACGGGCTGGCGTGGGCCATCATCGGGCAGCAAATCAACCTGCCCTTCGCCTTCCAGCTTCGCCAGCGCCTCGCACTGCACGCGGGCGAGCCGGCGGGGGACGGACTCGTCGCGCTGCCGGCGCCCGCGACGGTGGCGGCGCTGTCGCCGGAAACACTGTGCGCGCTGAAGTTTTCAAGGCAAAAGGCGGACTACCTCATCAACGCCGCGCGGCTCATCGTTTCCGGTCGGCTCGACCTCGAAGGGTTGCGCGAGCTGTCGGCCACGCGGGCGGAGCGCGTCCTGGCGGCGGTGCGCGGCCTCGGGCCGTGGTCGGTCAATTATCTCATGATGCGCTCGCTCGGCTTCGCCGACTGCGTGCCCTACGGCGACACCGGACTGACGGGCGGGCTGCAATTGCTGATGAAGCTCGAACAACGCCCCGGCGCGGACGCCACGCGGCGGCTGATGAGTGTGTTTTCGCCGCACCGCAGCCTGGCGACCGCGCACCTGTGGCAGATGAAAAGCAATTTTCCGGGAGCGATCCCGTCATCAACAACATCCGCCCCCCAAAACACCATCGGGAAAACAAATGAATAAAGACATGTGTTATTCCACAATATATTATTCCACCATATATCAATCGCCCGCGGGCGCCCTCACGCTTGCCAGCGACGGCGGGAATCTTATCGGCCTGTGGCTCGAAGGACAAAAATACCACGGCGGCGCCATTGCCGGACAAATGGCTGTGAAGGACGGCGCACCGGTGAAAAATGGCGTGCCCGCGAAAAATGAAAAACCGCAAAACGCCCCGCCGGTGCTCGACGCCGCCAGGCGCTGGCTCGACCGTTATTTCGCGGGCGGAAAACCCGCCGTCTCCGAATTGCCGCTGGCGCCCGCCGGCGCCGGCGGATTCCGCCAAAGCGTATGGGAAATCCTGTGCGGGATTCCTTATGGCAAAACCACCACCTACGGCGAAATCGCGAAAAAACTGGCGGCGAAAATGGGAAGAAAAACGATGTCTGCCCAGGCGGTCGGCGGCGCGGTCGGGCACAATCCGATTTCAATAATAATCCCCTGCCACCGCGTCGTCGGCGCCAGCGGCAGCCTCACCGGCTACGCCGGCGGCATCGCCACCAAGAAAAAACTGCTGGAGCTGGAAGGCGTTGACCTGTCCCGCTTCTTCGTCCCGAAAAAAGGAACGGCGCTCTGACGGAAAGATCAACCACGAAGGGCCCGTCACGGCTGCGCCGCAACCGAAACAGGACAGACTGTCGAACCGCAGATGAAATAGCTGATGTTACGCGACCTGCCGTCCCGCGGACATGGAAGTCTGCGGGACGGCGGAACCGCGCAAAGCAAGCCGGGAAACTCCCGGTGGAAAAGGCGCGCGGCGTCAGCGCGGCTCGGCGGCGGTTTTTGTATAAACGAGCCGCAGCTCCCCGATCAGGCCGGAGGGCAGCGGGCCGTGGCGCCACGGGAAATAATCGCCGGGCTTGATCGTGGCCGGGTCGGGATAATGCGTCGGCATCGAATTGGCCCACGTGAGGCGTTCGCCCTCGGGGAGCGTGGCGTCGTAAAGGCAGCGGTTCACCCATGTGTTGGCCACCGTGATGGAAAGCGTGTTTTTGCCTTTCTTTATATAATCAGTGACATCGAGTTTGTAAGGCGGACGCCAGAGCGTGCCGGCGGGTCTGCCGTTGACGGATACTTCGGCGACTTCGCAGACCTCGTCGATTTCAATATAAACACGGATGCCGGCGGCGGAATCGGGCGCGGGCAGGTCAAGCTCATTTGTATAAACCGCCGCGCCGGAATAATGCCTGATTCCGGGCTCGGGGTTCTCGGTCCACGAGACGAGTTTCCCGAACTGCCGGGGGCCGGCCGGCGCGCCCCATTTGGGGTCGAAGGTGACGGTGAAGGGGCCGGCGACAGGGCGCGGCGCGGGAACGGCGTCCGCCGCCAGAACAACTTTCGCGCCGCCCGCCTTTTCGATTTCCAGTCTGCCGGGCGAGGAAAATTCGGCGGCGAGCCTGCCGTCGCGCGTCACAAAAAGGCGCGGCGCGGCGGTCTCCAGCCCGGCGGCGTCGCCGCCGGGTTTGCCCCGCAAGACGAGTTCGCCGGCGGGCTTGCTTGCGAGCGCGGCGATTTCGGGCGCGGACAGCGCGGATTTTTCCAGCACAAAATCCTCCGCGCGCCCTTTGTAGCCGGAGCGGACGGCGGCGGGCGGGTGCATGACGCGGCCCGATGATTTCGCGGCGGCGGCGACTTGTTTCCCATTTATATACAAGGCGGGGGTGTTGTTTTTATAGACAACGGCGACCTGAGTGCTTTCCGCCACGGGGTGGTCCCAGACGATGATGCTGTTGAAATAGCCGGCGCCGTGCTCGAAGACGGCGACGGAGTTTCCGCCCACGCTCAGGCCGGCGGCGGCGTGCCGGCCGTCCTTCAGTTTTTCGTGCATCGGCTCCGGTGCGAATATGAAGTTTTCGTTGCCGCCCATGCCGGAGCAGATGCCGGACGCGGCGGCCGCCGTGATCTTGCGGTCGCCCGCCGGGGAGACCGTGACGGCGAAGGTGAAGTCGCCGGTGATTTTTGCATTGTCGATGACCTCGGCGGCGGGGGGCGTTTCGAGGATGAAGCCCGAGGACTTGCCCCTGAAGGCGGGGCGGATTTCGGCGGGCGGGTGCATGACGCGGCCCGATGACTTTGCGGCGGCGGCGACTTGCTTTCCGTTTATATACAAGGCTGGAGTGTTGTTTTTATAGACAACGGCGACTTGCGTGTTTTCCGCCACGGGTTCGTCCCGGACGATGATGCTGTTGTAGTAACCGGCGCCGTGCTCGAAGACGGCGATGGAGTTTTTGCCCACGCTCAGGCCGGCGGCGGCGTGCCTGCCGTCCTTCAGTTTTTCGTGCATCGGCTCCGGTGCGAATATGAAGTTTTCGTTGCCGCCCATGCCGGAGCAGATGCCGGACGACGCGGCCTGCGTGATCTTGCGGTCGGCAGCCGGGGAAACCGTGACGGCGAAGGTGAAGTCGCCGGTGATTTTGGTGTTGTCGATGGGTTCACCGGAGGCGGGTTTCGGGAAAATCTCCGCGCCATCGGAGATGATTTTCACGGCGGTGGCGGCGGCGGACGACGACGGCTTTTTGTTTTCAAAGACAACAAACACGCCTTCAAGTTTTCCAAGCGAGAGCGGGATGCGGGTGCAGCCGTCTTCCTCGACGGCGGCGGGGACAGGCTCGGTTTTTCCGCTTTCAGGATGCCAGAGGGAGGCGGTTTTGCCGGTGACGCGGAAGGACATGATGCCGGAGCGTCCGGAGGCGGAGTCGCGGTTGATGACCCAGAACCACTCGGTGCCGTCGGCGTGCTCGCGGTGATGCCAGGCGAGGTCGTCGTCGGAGAGGCGGCTGGTGAAGGGCGGGAGGAGGCCGAGGGCGGCGGCGACTTCGTCGGGCGTGTGGCCGGTGAAAAGGCGTCCGGAGCCGATTTTGCGGACGGCCTTGGCGCCGTCGCCGAAGAGTTCGTCGGCGAGGGCGCGCCAGCGTTGGGCGGCGGCTTGCCCGCCGCGGAGGGTCGGGTTGAAGGCGGGTTTGGTCTGCGCGGCGATGGTCGCTCCGGCGTCGAGAAGGGCTTTGAGTTTTTCGAGGGTTTCGAGGCGGAGGCTGGTTTGCGGGGAGACGAACATCACGTCGTAGCGCATTTGGCCGGGGCTGAGGAGGCGTCCGTTTTCGACGCGGAGAAAATCGCGGGCGCCGTCGCCGTTGATGACATCGTATTGGAGGGCGGTCTTGATGGAGAGGGAGGCGCCCGACGCGGGGATTTCGTCGGAATACAAATACAAAATACGCGCGGCGTATTTGCCCTGCTGGAGCATGTATTGGACGCGGGCAATATAGGTGAACCACGCCTTGGAGAGCGGCCACCAGGGCATTTTCCGGTTTTGCGAAATGCCCCAGGGTTCCATCTGCCAGCCGGGGGCGCGCTCGTCGGGCTGGTGCGTGTAGGTGTGGAAAACGGAGACGTTGGGGCCGGCGAGCAGGAGGGTGTCGAGCGTGCCTTTCATGATCCACGGGGTTTCGGCCCAGTTGCCCTTGCGGCTGGTGAGCGCCTCGCAGGTTATGTATTGTTTGCCGTAGAAATGGGCGGTGGAAAAAGTCTCGCGTATCTGCATGGAGCGGATGCCGGCGACGACGCCCGGCTCGCGCGGCTCCTGCCAGACCTCGGTCATGGGGTAGTCGGCCTCGCGGAAGGAGTTCATCGGGTCGCGCATGTAGATGCCGCCGGCGCCCTCGGTCTCGTATTTCAGGCCGGCGGCGCGGGTGAGCGAGCCGAGTTTCCCGTAGAAATTGCCCATGACGAGCGAGGAGAAAGTGCGGCGGAGGTCGTGAAGAAAACTTTCCGTCGTATCAACGTTTTCAATACACTCGCCGGCATAGACGGGCAGCCACGGGAGGATGTCGTAGCCGTTTTTATCTCGGAAATAGGCCGGAAAATTTTCGGTCCAGTTCTGGTGGCCGGCCTCCCAGGAGTCGGTCTCGATGACGGCGAATGTTTTTCCGGCGAGCGGGCCGGCGGCGGCGATCATTTTGCGGTCGTAGGACTCGAAATGATGTCCGACGGCGGACGGCTCGAACTTGTCCACTTCGAGGCCGCGTCCGGAGGGCGTGGCGGGGTGGACGACCTTGCCGGTGGTGGTGTAGCCGATGCGCATGACCACCCATTCGCCGTCAGGGACGCGCCAGCGGAGGGTGGCGGCGCCGCCAGCGCCGGTGGCGCCGGTGGAGAGGCCGGTGACGCGGTCGGTGAGGTTTTGGATTTCGCCAGGTTTGAGGATGAGTTTTTCGGGGAAAGGCGCGGTGGTGGCGTGGGCGAGTCCTCCGGCGTCCGTGACGCCGGCCTTGGCGGGGAAGTTTTCGATGGGAAAGGCGGCGCGGGAGCTTTCGCCGGGGGCGAGCAGTTCGATTTCGGAGAGGCGCAAAATGTGCTCCTGCACGACGCCGCGGAGGACGCGCTCGGTGGGTTTTTTGCTTTGGTAGCGGACGATTCTCCAGAATCTGGCGCGGCGCGGCGCGAAGGCGGCGGTGGTGTCGGACTGGCGGAATTTGAGCTCGCAGACTTTCTCAAAGTTCACGCCGTCGTCGGAGGCTTCGAGGAAGATGTTCAGGGGAAGTTCATACATCCAATACACCTCGGTGAAGACGCCCGCGGCCTCGAACGGCGCGGCGAATTCGAGGGTGACGCCGGTGAAGGCATCGGCGCCGACGGCGGTTTTTTCGTAGGAGAGCAGCGGGCGCCTGTCGTCGGCGATGCCGTCGAAAATCACGGGCAGGTTGCTCGGCCCGCCGGAGACGGCGCCGGGCATGCCGCGAACGGGGAGGCCGGCGGCGGGGTCGGGGGCGAAGTCGCGTTGCTTCGCGTTAATTCTGGAATAGTCCGTTGACGGAAACGCGCGGCGAAGGACGCCGGGCCGGTGCATGGCGAGGAGCGCGGGACGGCGCGCGGGCCACGCAAGCACGGCGATGTCGCGGGCGAAGTCGAGTTTGCGGTCGAGGGCGGGCAGGGTGATGGTCTGCTCCGCGCCGCCGGCGTCGCCGGTGACGCGGATGGTTTTCAGCGTGAGTTCCTTCATGGAAAGCTCGGGTGTGATCCACGGGCCGCCGGCCTCGGACCAGCCGTCGCAGTTGTGGATGCCGATGCCCATGCCGTATTTCGCGGCGGTCTCGACGGTGAACTTGAAGGTGTCGAACCACTCGGGCGATGCGAACTTGAGCGGCCCTTGGTGCTTGACGCTGTTGACGGAAAAGATGCGCGCGAAGCCGTAGCCGTTTTCGGACATGGCGCGGAGGTCGGCCTCGATGCCCTCGCGGGAGACGTTGCCGTTTATCCAGTGCCACCACGTCTGGGGTTTGGCGAAGCCGGAGGGCGCGGCGAAGTCCTTCGCGGAAAGCGTGTGCGCGGGGAGATCGGGATTGTAGGTCGTGTATTTATAAAAATCGGCGCCGGCGGTGGCGGCGCCGGACGTTGTGATTGGCGCAAGGGCGGGAAGCGCGAGCGCGAGGGCAATGGCGATGGCGGGTTTTGTTCTCATTATGTTTTGCTGGCTGGTGGTTGGTTCGGGTTGGATGATGGCGGGTGAAAATTGATATGTTTATTGGATTGGCCCGGCGCGGAGGAGGATGACGCCGTGGGCGGGAATGTTAAAATGGCATGCGCCGGCGCCGATGTCTTCGCGGGTGAGGCGGCAGGGGGGGGTGTTCCGCGCCCCAGCCGACGCGTCCGAGGACGGGCATGTCGGGGTCGTTCCAGCGGCCGGGGCCGGCGTGGTCGCGCCACTCGTGCATGCGAAATCCGATTGATGAAACGGATTCCCAGGAGTCCTTGATGTCGCCGTCGCCCTGCTCC
>JAITDF010000208.1 GCA_031282705.1 Opitutaceae bacterium
CCTGCCGCCGCCGGAATCTTTCCCCTTTTTCCTCTTCCTCCCATCCCTCCCATTCATCCCATATCTCCCATATCTCCTATATCTCCCATTCCTCGCATTCCTCGCATCTCTCCCATCGCATTCCTGTGCCGCCGTGCCGCCAGCGCGCCGTGCCGCCAGCGCGCCAGCCCCCGCCGCCCCATCCCCGCCGCCCCCCGGCCGCCGCCAATAAAAAACACAACCCTTGCCCTCCCCCGCGCCGTGCGTTTCGCTGTCGGCTTTTCCGTTTCGCGCCATGCACCTCCTCGACGACCTGAAATACCGCGGCCTGCTGGCCGACTGCACCGACGAAAGCACGCTTGCCGGGCGTCTCGCGCAAGGGCCGCTCACGCTGTATTGCGGCTTCGACCCCACCGGCGACTCCCTCCACGTCGGCCACCTCATGGGCCAGCTCACCCTCCGCCGTTTCCAGCTCGCCGGGCACCACCCGCTGCCGCTCGCCGGCGGCGCGACCGGCATGATCGGCGACCCCTCCGGCCGCTCCTCCGAACGCAACCTCCTCACCCCCGGCCAGCTCGCGCACAACGTCGCCGGCATCACCCGCCAGCTCTCGCGCCTCCTCGATTTCGACGCCCCCGCCAACCCCGCCCGCATCGTCAACAACGCCGACTGGACCACCGGCCTCACCCTCCTCGACTTCCTCCGCGACATCGGAAAGCACTTTTCCGTCAACACGATGCTCGCCAAGGACAGCGTCCGCTCCCGCATGGACGGCGACACCGGCATCAGCTACACCGAGTTCAGCTACATGCTCCTCCAGGCGCACGATTTCTACCACCTGCGCAAAACCCTCGGCTGCGAACTCCAGGTCGGCGGCTCCGACCAGTGGGGCAACATCACCGCCGGCACCGACCTCATCCGCAAAAAACTCGGCCTCCCCGCCTGGGGCTGGACCTTCCCCCTCATCACCAAGGCCGACGGCGCCAAGTTCGGCAAAACCGCCGCCGGCGCCGTCTGGCTCGACCCCGAAAAAACCAGCCCCTACAAATTCTACCAGTTCTTCGTCAACACCGAGGACGCGAAGGTCGTCGAATACCTGAAAAAATTCACCTTCCTCGCCCGCGACGAAATCGAAACCCTCGCCGCCGCGCACGCCGCCAACCCCGGCGCCCGCGAAGCCCACCGCGCCCTCGCCCGCGCCGTGACCACGCTCGTGCACGGCCCCTCCGTCTGCGACGACGCCGTCCGCGCCAGCCAGATCATGTTCGGCGGCGGCCTCGAAGGCATCGGCGAAACCGTCTTCCAGGATGTCGTCGGCGAAATCCCCACCAAGGACATCCCCCGCGAAAAATTGCAGGCGACAACAACAACGCCCGCCGGCGTCACCGCCACCGGCGCCCCGCTGACGGACCTCCTCGTCCACGCCGGCCTCAGCCCCTCGAAAGGCCAGGCCCGCAAGGACATCGAGGGCGGCGGCATTTATATAAACAACCACCGCGAAACCAGCGCCGCCCGCGCCATCGCCGCCGACGCGCTTTTGTTCGGGAAATACCTCCTCCTGCGCAAAGGCAAAAAATCATACGCCGTGCTGCGCGCGGTGTGAACGGGTGATAACATTAAACCACGTGAACCGCAACAACACCAACACGATGAAAATCCGATTTTTAGCCATAATAGCTGGCTTGCTGTTCTCAGGATGCGCTGTGGTAAATCGTGCCGTTGCGCCCTGGACCACTGTCGTGGCCGATGGGCCATGGTCCGCAGCCGGACAACATGCAGTATTGGAATCACGGGCATATTGGAGCAGCATAATGGCCGCCGCCATGAGTTCAGATGAAAGATTGCGCGCGCCGGATGGCCGCACCGCTGACGCCCAGCGAACTGTCAATAGACTCATTACATATTTTGAAAAGAAAGGTTCTTTGCAAAACTGGCCCGAGACTGATGCGCACATCAACAGCAAAGCTGTCGTGCTGGCTCCATTTTACTTTCATCTCGTTTCGGTTTTTCCGACGGTTGTTATTATGAGCGCCCACGACTTCGGAGCACCAAGGAATCGTTGCACTTACGAAATCGTCGGCCTGGGCACAAAGGGTTCGTTGGGCGATGCTCGCATCATGAATTATATCGAAATCAGCACTATTATCCCCGCTTCGAATCAGCTTTATTGGGCATCGGCTGATTTAAGAGTTCCCATCTCACCGATTGAAGTGGACGCCCGTGGAGAATTCACAATCCAACATCCAAAAGTTCTTCTTGTGGGGCGAAGGGCTGGCGACTCATTTATAGTCGAGAGGAAGAAATGAAGATTCCTCATAAGGGACAGGCGAAAAACGAAACCCTTCATTATTCTACCCGATGAAGAAGTGTCCTCACTGCCAAGGCAACGCGATTGGGTTCTCTGAATGGAGCACTGGCTTGAATGCATTTCGAACGAAATGTCGAAATTGCGGGACACTTCTGAAAGCGACAAGGACTACTTATTGGGTCATGCTGGCCGCGTTTCTTGTAGTAATCGGCAGCGTGGCTACCTTGGCCTTCGCCATTGATGCACGATATGAAACGATTGGGAGGCTCTGCGTAATTCCGATAGTGGGCGGAGTGCTCGCCATAGCTTACAGATATTGCGGATATGAAAAAGATTCTTCATAAGGGACAGGCGAAAAACGAAACTTTTGCATGAAACATCTGACCAAACGCCTGTTGACCGTGTCAGCCATTCTTCTGTTTCTGGCAATCGCCGGTGACGTCTAGATTCCTCATAAAGGACAGACAAAAAACGAAACCTCGATAAAAACCCCACGCCGCGCATGAGCCGAGAAACACACGCCCGATTTCTGGAAAAAAGCGTGACCCGCTGCATCCGCCGCGCCCATGCCCGAAATCCGGGCGACAGCCTTAATCTGGACCGAATCCGAAAACTGCGCGTCCAGACCGTGGAACCGTGGAAACGAATTGTCTGCGCCTCCATCGGCTTCGCAATCCTCCTCCCGGCAACAATCCTTTTTCTGCGGCAAAACATCAATCTCCCCGCGTTTTTGTTCCTGTTTGCTTTCGGAGCCGCAGTCGTGCTGCTTGGCCTGATTGGAAAAAAAGAAATAATTGAATGCGCCTTGGGCCATGCTGCCGAAACGATAATCTGCGCAATAATCGAATCCCTGTGACAATCCCGCCGCCGGCATCAGCACCACTTCCCGCCTTGGACACCACCATCCTCAACCACACCGCCCGCGTGCTCGGCACGCTCAACCGCGAGCTTCCCGCCGACGCGGCCCTGCGCCGTTATCTCGCCGTCGCCCGCCGTCTCGGCCCCGCCGAAAAACGCGCCGTCAGCCGCGCCTTCTTTGCCTGGTTCCGCTGGCTCGAATGGCTCGACCGCCGCGAATCCGCGCAAAAACAAATCGCCGCCGCCCTCGCGCTCCACGAACGTTTCGCGCGCGACCCCGCCGCCGTGAAACCCGCGGCGCTCGCCGCCCGCGCCGTCCCCGCGTGGGCCCGCGACGAGGTCGATTTCCCCCTGGAAACCCTCCGCCAGCTCCAGCGCGACCCCGCCCTCTGGCTCCGCGCCCGCCCCGGCCAGGCCGCGCAACTCGCCGCCGCCCTCGGCGACTGCATCCCCGCCGCCGAACACCTCGCCGCGCGCCCGCCCGCCGCCGCCGCCGCCTTCGCCGCCGCCGCTTCCGCTTCCCCCACCCTCGCCGCGCCCGCCACCGCTGACGCCGCTTCCGCCACCGCCGACGCCGCTTCCGCCGCCGCCGGCGCTTCCGCCGCCGCCCCTCATTCCGTTGTCCGCATTCCGGATTCCGCGCTCCTCTACACCGGCGGGAAGGACCTTTTCCTCACGCCCCAGTTTCACAACGGCCTCTTTGAAATCCAGGACCTCGCCTCGCAACTCGTCGGCCTCGCCTGCTCCCCGCGCCCCGGCCAGACATGGTGGGACGCCTGCGCCGGCGAAGGCGGCAAAGCCCTCCACCTCGCCGACCTCATGGACAACAAAGGCCTCCTCTGGGCCAGCGACCGCTCGCACCGCCGCCTCCAGCTGCTCAAACGCCGCGCCGCCCGCGCCAGAATCCACAACTACCGCGCCATCCACTGGGACGGCTCCGCCCGGCTCCCGACCCGGACCCGATTCGACGGCGTCCTCGTGGACGCGCCATGCAGCGGCCTCGGCACCTGGCAGCGCAACCCCCACGCCCGCTGGACGACCACGCCCCGCGACATCGCCGAACTCGCCGCCATCCAGAAAAACCTCCTCAACCACGCCGCCCCGTCCGTGAAAGCCGGCGGACGCCTGCTCTACGCCGCCTGCACGCTCACCCGCGGCGAAACCCTCGCCGTCGCCGACGCCTTCACCGACGCGCACCCCGAGTTCGCGCCCGCGCCCGTTTTCGCGGAATCCGGCGCCCCCCGCCTCACGCTCTGGCCGCACGCGCTCAACGCCAACGGCATGTTCATCGCCGCCTGGCGCCGGAAATAAGTTCCAATTCCCCGAAAGAGTCCGTGCGTCATTGCCCCTATGCGCGCCCCCCGGAGCAGACTTGGAAGTCTGCGGTACGTCAGCAGGCGCTACGCCAGGCTGACGGCGCGGCAGCGTGACGTACCGCAGGTTTCCAAACCTGCTTCAGGCTGAAGGCCTGCAAACAAGCCCCGCCCAAAAACAGGCCGCGAACCCGGCGTAAGCCGTGAAGCAGACTTGGAAGTCTGCGCTACGTCAGCAGGCGCTACGCCAGGCTGACGGCGCGGCGGCGTGACGTATCGCAGGTTGTCAGGCTTGCCGCTCCGCCTGACTGTGCCACGACAGCGCCGCGCAACACCAAGTTTTGGAACATCGCACCGCGCCCGGCGTCGCATATCCAGTCAACGCCTCCAACCCGGACCGCCTTTTGTTTCCGCTTCCCGATGCTCCATTTTCGATTGGAAAACTTCCGCCCCAATTGGCCGCCGGCACGGCGGTGCCGGCACCCGATCGAAAATCCAAAATCGAAAATCGAAAAATCCAACACCCGATGACCCAAACGCCTGAGATCGCCCTCGCCGCCGCCATTGCCCGCCGCGCCCACCACGGGCAGACCCGCCACGACAACATCACCCCTTACGCCGCCCATCCCGAATCCGTCGCCCGGCGGCTGCGCGGCGAGGATGCCACCGTCATCGCCACCGCCTGGCTGCACGACGTGCTGGAGGACACCGCCGAGACCGCCGCCACCCTGCGCGCCGCCGGCGTCGGCGACGCGGTCATCGACGCCGTCCAATGCATGACCCGGCAGCCCGGCGAACCCTACGAAAGCTACCTCGAACGCGTAAAAGCGCACCCCGTCGCCCGCAAGGTCAAGGTGGCCGACATGCTCGACAACCTCAACGACTCCCCCGGCGAAAAACAAATCCTCAAATACGCCAAAGCCCTCCTCTTCCTGCTCGACAACTAATGCCATTTGCCAGTGAAAACCGGACTTTGGCCATGAACCGCCCATGTAGCGCAGGCTGGCGGACTGTCGCTCCGCCCGGAACCAAACCTGCCTCCCATTTCAGACAGGCAGGTTTGAAAACCTGCGCTACAGGCCGCATCGAAAGTCTGATTCCCTTTGGGAAATGGCATGGGGAGTATAACTCCAGAAATTCAGTTTTTAACCGCGAAAAGACGCGAAAGGACGCAAAATATAAAACCGGAGGAAGCCGGGTAATTTGTTTAACTGATGGGACGCAGTCGGCAGATTTTGGCAGGGCGGTCTCGCCGAGACCGCCGTCGTTTGCCTCGTGG
>JAITDF010000215.1 GCA_031282705.1 Opitutaceae bacterium
CCACGAGGCAAACGACGGCGGTCTCGGCGAGACCGCCCTACCAAAACTGGCCGCCGCGTAACATCAGTTAATTATGAACTGATGTTACGCGGAAGCGTCCGGGCCCTTGGAGGGACGGCCTCCGTGCCGTCCGTGCCGCGGTGGGTTTCGCGAAAATGGGAGTTATGGGAGATATGGGAGTTATGGGAGATATGGGAGATATGGGAGTTATGGCACCCTGAAGAACGCCATGCCTCCCATAACTCCCATAACTCCCATATCTCCCATTTCTCCCATTTAACGCCCCTCAGTTCCACCCTTCCATCCTGCTTTTGCCTCCCATCCTCCTGGATGCCTTCCAGGGTCAATATCCGTCCAGACCTCCCGATCGAATCATCGCGGCCTCGTTATTCCTGTCCCGACTTCTTTATGAAGTGCCATGCATGCACGTGAAACTCCTCGCTGGGGGGGATGAGCAGGCCGGCGTTCATCAACTCGTCACCACGATGTTCAGCGCCATTAATATTATCATGATAAGAGGCATCCGGCGTCAATCCCCGCAGCCGCAGGTTGCAGAACGGCGCGTTGGCCTCCATCATGGTGCGCATGGCGAACACAAGCGCCTCGTTGCCATCCGGTGCGACGACCTCCCACGCGCTTAACGGACCCGTGCAACCGCTGCGCAGCCGGTGGTAATGACCTGTGCGCAAAAGTGTCCGCCAGCATTTGTAGTCGGCGACATGGAGTTTGAGCGCCTCTATTTCCTCGGGGGCGCACCGGGCAATGTCCAGCTCCAGGCCGCAGGTTCCCGTCGCGGCTGTCAAGGCGCGGCTGCGGAGCGGCATGTGACGGCCGGTCTGGTGGTTGGGCGAGGCGGAGATATGCGCCGCCATTGTTGACAGCGGATAGACGAGGCTGGTGCCCTCCTGGATCACGGCCCGGGCGAGGGCGTCCGTATTGTCACTGGTCCATGTCTGCGGCATGTAATAAAGCATGCCGGGGTCAAAACGGCCTCCTCCACCCGCGCAGCTTTCAAATAGTATGTCCGGGAAGCGCCGGGTCAGCCGTTCCAGCAGGCCATACAGTCCCAGCATATGGCGATGGGCCGTCTCGCACTGTTTTTCAGGGGCACGGCCCGCCGAGGCGGCGTCGGTCATGTTCCTGTTCATGTCCCATTTCACATAACTGACAGGCGCGCTTTCAAGCACCCGGATCAACATGTCGAAAAGCGCGTCGCACACCTCGGGCCGGGAAAGGTCCAGCATCAGCTGCCCCCGGCCAAGCAGGGGGGGGCGCCCCGGGAGATGCAGGCACCAGTCGGGATGGGCGCGATAAAGATTGCTGTCCGGCGAGACCATTTCGGGCTCAAGCCATATCCCGAATTTCATTCCCAGGCGGATGATTTTTTCCGCAAAGGAGGCGAGCCCGCGGGGGAACTTCCTCGCATGGGGAGTCCAGTCGCCGAGCGATGTCGTGTCGTCATCCCGCCGTCCGAACCATCCATCATCGACCACAAACATTTCAACGCCGATTGAGCGGGCCAGGCCGGCCAGTTTCAAAAGCCTGTCCTCGTCAAAATCAAAATAGGTGGCCTCCCAGTTATTAATCAAGACCGGGCGATCCCGGTCGCGATAAAATCCCCGGCACAGCCGGTTTCTATACAACTGGTGAAAAGTGTTTGACATCGCGCCCAGCCCGCCGTCGGAAAACACCAGCACGGCCTCCGGCGCCTGAAAACTTTCCCCGGGGGACAGGTGCCAGCCGAAGCAGCCCGGGTTCAGCCCGATTTGCAGGCGGACGAGTCCGTTTGAATCCCGCTCAATCGAAGCCAGGAAATTGCCGCTATAAACAAAACTCATCGCCCATGCGAAACCATGCGTCTCATCCGTCCCATCCGGCATCACGCAAAAAAAAGGATTGTGATGATGGCTGCTTGAGCCCCGGCGGCTTTCGATGGATTGCACGCCGGGCCGGATGGGGTTGATGAAAATCCGGCGTTCACGCGACCACGCTCCGGAAAGCTGCAACCACCGTCCGGCCGCCTCCTCGGGCAGGTCAACGCTGGCACTTAAAACCCGAAGCAAATTCACCGGCGCGCGGCCCCGGTTCAGCACCCGGACGCTCCGGGTCACGGCGTCATGGCCGGCAAAGCAAGTGTAGGCCAGCACGACTTGCAGCGAGCTGACTTCGTCCAGAAGGGTGATTTCCAAGGTTTGGGCTTCGCCGTCATTTTCTACATACGTCGCCGGAAGGCCCTCCAATGACGGTTTGCCGGGAATGATCTTATATTCCTTGAACTTTAGATCCAGCCCGCACGTGCCGTCCGAATGGCGCGCTTCAAAAGCGGGCTGCCTGAAATCCCCTCCCCCGGCAAAAGGATACTCCGCCTGAATTGCATCCAGCGAATAGGTGCGCGGCGCGCCGGCGGGGTTCGGCGAGAAGGCCCTTTGCAGCGGAACGCGGCGGGAACGCACGTCAAACCGGGTCACCTTCGGCCCCCAATATCCATGATGCAGATGGCCGGAGTCGCTTACATACAATGCGTAGCTCGTCCCGCGGGTATGGAGGAACCAGGTTTGACGGAATGCTTCAATTGGCATGATAAATCGGTGCGAAAGCGCCGCCGGTCGCAATGCCGGGGCGCCTCTGTTTCAGGGCGGCGCCCGGACTGCCTGTCGGGATTTACGGACGGATTTGTGTGATGACGATTGAATCGAAACAAGCTCCGCCGCTCCCGTTGACACAACTGATATCAATGCCGCCAAATTCGCCCGTGCCCCAGATCGACGGCCCCGTCGGAGGACTTCAAACCGGCATATTGCGAGGTTTCGGCGTCATAATAAAACACGCCGGCGGTCGCGGGGCCGGCGCCGCCGGCGGGGGCGGTTACGGCGGGCGGCGGCAAGGCGCCGGCGCCCGGCAATCGGCGGATATGGGTGGGAGGTTTCATAAAAGGGTGATGGGACTGGGAGGCGTGGTTGATTTTCAATGGGAACATATCGCATACGGTTGCCTGTCGTCGCGGGGCAAACAGGAAGCGCCCCGAAGTGGCGGGAGCATCCTGCTCCCGTCAGGCAAGCGGGACGCTCGCCCTACTTTCAATCAGGCAAGCGGGACGCTTACCCTACTTTCAATCAGGCAGGCGGGACGCTCGCCCTGCGTCCTGTGTCCCGTTTATTATTTCACCGGCGCGAAGACCTGCACGTCGGCGGTGAAGGCGTAACGGGCATCGAAGCCGGCGTTCTCCTTGTGGTTTTCCACATAGGTGAGGCGCACATAGCGGGCGGACTCGGGCTTGAAATTAAAGAGGCATTTTTCGGCTTTTTTCAGGGTGAAGTCATGGCGGCCGACCTCGGTGAAATCATTGCCGTTTTCGCTGATCGACACCGCGACGGTCTTGGTGGAGCCATAATCGGGGACGCCGACGAGGACGTGGCCGAGCGTGGAGGCGCGCTCCAGGTCGATGGTCACGGTCTTGGGGAATGCGCCGCCGGCGTCGGTCGCATAGACTTGGGGGTTTTTGCCGGTCCAGATCCCGTCGGTGAGGCCCTTGTCCCAGCCCTGGGTGTTGGGGGCGCTGGATTTCCATTTTTTATTAAGCGCGAGGTTGGCGCCGGTGCCGACGGGCAGTGGCGAGGCGGTTTCGCCCACTTGCGTAATGGTGGGGCCTTTCAATTCATAGCGCCGGGGCACGGGCCGGGCGGTGGCGCGTTGCAAAGCGGCCAGGGCCGCGTCGGTTTCGTCGAACGCCTTTATGAGCGCGGGGATGGCGGCGCGCAGGTTTTCGGCGGCGCCAGCGTAGGGGACCTGGTAGGTGCGCCAGCGGGTGTTGTGGGTGTTGGCGCGCTGGTGGGTGAGTTTATGCACCTCGGCGGCTTGCGCGGTCATGGGCGTGTCGAGGGTGGCGAGGTTGATGCCCCGGGCGAGTTGGGCGGGGGCGAAGGCGCCGGCGGACTTGCCGTCAATGACCAGTTCGTAATCGGTGGCGACGAGGCCGGTGACGCGGAGGAGCTGGCGGTTGAGCGTGTCGGTGAAATCGGAGGATTTGACGGCGAGGGCGACGGCGGCGTTGCCCATGTCCACGGGCATGGGCAGGGCGTCATCGAGTTGGGTCCAAACGAGGTGGTGGCCGCGGACGTCCCCGGATACGGCGAGATCGGCGGCCCTGGTGTTTTGCGCGGCGGTGATTTTTCCGGCGGCGGCGTCGATGGCGACATCGCTCACGACGGCGGGGGCGTTCCATGATTTGAGAAGCGCGCCGGCCATGATGAGCGCCCCGGCGGGGCCGGGATGCACGCGATCGGGGATGATTTTTTCGGCGAGGGTGGCGTCGGCGGCCTTCGCCTTTTCAAGCACGGCCACGAGGGGGGCGTTGAAGTCGGCGGAGAGCTGCCTGCCGTCCGCCGCGATTTCCTTCACGGCGGCGCCGTAGCGGACGAGGACTTCGTTGTAGCCGCCGGGAAATTTCGGCTCGCGGGTGACGTCGTCGTAGGGCGAGGGCTGGATGAGTGTCATGCGGATGCCGGGGATTTTTTCCCGCACGCTGTCCACGATGTGCCTCATGCCTGTTTGATAGGTGTCGAATATTTTCTGGTCGAAGGCGCGATAGCTGCCGTCGTTCATGCCGAGCATGACGGTCATGACGGTGGGATTATAGGCGTAAACATCGCGCTCAAGGCGGACGTCAATCTTGCCGCCGCCACCGCCGCCGACGCGGTCGCCGCCCCAGCCGGAATGGGTGAAGGCGACATTCATCGCGGGGAAACGCGTGACCACAAATGTCTCCACATAGGTATTGTAGAGGCGTTGGTCGGTGATGCTGTCGCCGTAAAAGACGACGCGGTCGCCGTCCTTGAGGTAAAAGCCGTCGGCGCCGGATGAGGGCGCCGCGCTGGCGGTTTGGGCAAGGCCGGTCGCGAGAAACGCGAGGGCGGCCAGGGTGATGTTGCGATGGTGCGGGCTCATGGAGAAAGGGAGCAGTGAGGGTGCGGATGTGGGTGAGGGAGGGTGAGGGTGCGGGTGATATTGCGCGTGTGGTGCGAGGTGGTGCGTTCCCGCGGCCGCGTTTGATATTATTAACTGATGTTACGCGGCTCTGACGTACCGCAGACTTCCAAGTCTGCTCTGAAGCTCATGCCTGATTGCGGGTTCGCGGCCAGGCGTGAGTTTTAAGCAGGTTTGGAAACCTGCGGTACG
>JAITDF010000217.1 GCA_031282705.1 Opitutaceae bacterium
AAGAACTCGTTTTCTATGGTGGCATGGGAGCTTTCGACATCGGCGTTGCAGTTGGGTCTGGCGGGCGGGTTGAAGCGGTGGTGCGCATCGGCGGCGAGGAGGGTGCCGTGGAAGGAGTCGGTGCGGTAATGGAGGGTGTCGCCGTCGAACCCGGTGCCGGGGCCGGTGCGCACTTCGATTTGTGCCGGATTGAGGCCGCGGGCTTTGAAGTGTTCGACGAGGCGGGAGATGACGAGGGTGGCGCAGGTTTTGGACAGTTCGGAGGAGCAGGCCAGGAAGAGCGCGCCGGTGGCTTCGTCGCGGATGGTGTATTGGCAACGGGGAAGTTGTTGGGCGTCGGAAAGCCCTATAGACATGTGACCCGGGGCGTTGCCCAAGGGCAACATGCATATAGGTCTTTCCATTCTTCTTATTTCTTCCCATTGACACCCGCCGCCGCCGCCCTAGCGTCACGTCTTTTTCACCCTTCGCACGCTCATGATCTCTTGGATCCAAAACACCTTTCAGAAGCATTTCCGCATCATCTTTGCACTGCTCCTGATCGTCATCATCATCTCGTTCGTCTTTGTCACCAACGCTTCCTCGGGACTCGGGCGGGCCGACCGGCACATGGCGACGAAGCCCTTCTTCGATCTCAATCTCGCCTCGCCCGTGGACAGCGAGCGCCTCAGCCGCGACGCCGCGCTCAGCATCGAGCTCCAATACGGCTTCCCCGCCAACGGCGAGATGCTCCAGCGCTTCGCCTACCCGCGCTACACCGAGCTTTACCTCGCCAACCGGCTCCGCATCCCCGCGCCCACCGCGTCCGAAAAAATCGAGCACATCCGCGGCCTGCGCCGGTTTGCCAGCCAGAACGGGCAGTTTGACGCCGCCGCCTACCGGGCCTTCCGCGAGAGCCGCCCCGCCGCCGTCCAAGGCGAAATCGACCGCGTGATTTCCGACGACATCCGCATCGAGCGCATCCACACCCTGCTCAGCGGCCCCGGCTACGTGCTGCCCGCCGACGTGAAACAAATCCTCGAAGAACAGGACACCGTCTGGACCATCGACATCGCCACCATCGACCGCGCCGGCTTCGCGCCCGCCATCACGCCCGCCGCCGCCGACATCGAGGATTATTTTAAGAAAAACACCTTCCGCTACACCATCGCGCCAAAGGTCAACGCAAGCTGCGCCGAGTTCCCCCTCGCCACCGCCCTTGCCTCCGTGCCCCCGGCCACGCCCGAGCAACTCCGCGCCTTCTACGACGCCAACCCCGCCCGCTTCCCGCAACCCGCCGACGCGCCCCCGGCCGCCGAATCCGCCGACCCGAAAACCGCCGCCGACGCCGCCTACGAACGCGTCCGCGCCCAAGTCGCCGACGCCTACCGCGCCGAGCAGGCCATGCGCGCCACCGGCCAGGCCGCCAGCGACTTCGCCGTCGCCCTCTTCGACAGCGGCGCCAAACCCGGCGCCAAGGCCTTCGCCGACCTCCTCTTCGACCACAAAGCCACCTACCGCGAAATCCCCGCCTTCGACGCCGACCACGTCCCCCCCGAACTCACCGCCGACCCCCGCGTCGCGCGCCAGATCGCCGCGCAAGCCTTCTCGCTGGGCGAAGACCGCCGCGTGTCCGACGCCATCCAGACCGAGCGCGGCAGCATCGTCCTGTTCTGGAACTCCACCATCCCCGAGCGCGAACCCGCGCTGGAGGAAGTGCGCGACCGCGTGGCCTCCGATTATACGGAAAACGAAAAACGCCGCCTCTTCACCGAGCTGGGCCGCACCCTCCGCGCCGCCGCCGAAGCCTCGCTCCAGTCCGGCAAACCCTTTGCCGAGGCCGCCACCGCCGCCGCCGCAGCCGCCGCCGTGAAAATCGAGACCAGCAGCCTCGCCGGCTTCACCCGCCGCGAACCCCCCGCCGGCCTCACGCCGCAAATCGGCGCCGCCCTCCAGACGCTCAACCAGGGTGACATATCCACCATGATCGCCACGCCGGACAAAGGCATCCTCGTTTACGCCCGCGCCAAAACCCTGCCCGACGCCACCGAGGCCAACCCGCGTTACACCGAGGCGCGCGACGAAATCGCCGCCTACCACGGCCGCGCCGCCGCCGCCGCCTACATCAACGACCTCATGAACAAGGAACTCAACCGCACCGCCACGGTGACCGAATGAAAAAAGTGGAAAGTGGAAAGTGAAAGGTGAGAAGAGCCGTTTGCCCGCCCGGCAGTTTGCAAGAGACCCCGCCCCTTGGAAGGACGGCCTCCGTGCCGTCCGCCATTTGCCCGGACGGCGACCTCCAATCCACTCCAAACCCATCCCACCCATCTTTCCCATATTTCCCATATCTCCCATATCTCCCACCTCTCTCCCTCCCATCTCCATCAACCTTGGCTTGTGCAACCTTTGCCGGCTCCTCGCGTCATGCAGCCCGCCTCGCCGCCACGTTTTCCCGAGTGAAATGCGGGCGAACGCCGTATCACCATAAAACCTGCCGCAACCACCAACCCTGGCCACCGCCAACCCTGCTCACCATTCACCACGCCGCCATCCTCGTGC
>JAITDF010000285.1 GCA_031282705.1 Opitutaceae bacterium
ATTAAAAATATATTATGCAATGTTTTGCAATGCGATTTTGTGTTTAAGGCCAAATTTCACGCATGGGAAAATATTACGTAATTAGTTGATAATTAATTGATTAATTTTTCAAAGTGCCCTTTATCTTTATCGTCAGGTGCGGGGCCGGGAGGAAGAGGGGAGAGGAAAGAGGAAAGATAAAGAGAAAGAGGAAAGATAGAGAGAACGAGAACGATAAGGAGGGGGAGGTCAGTAAACGCCTTTCAGGCTCAGGTTCCAGACGGAGCCGTAGATGTTGTAGCGCATGAGGCGGGAGACGGAGTTGGAATACCAGATGGCGGGGGCGTCGGTGAGGTTGCGGATGCTGAAGGCGAGTTCGAGGTTGCGGTTGAGGCGGAAGCCGCCGGAGAGGTCCACGATGACGCGTTCGCGGAGGTAAACGTGGTCGTTGGTGAGCCAGCGGCGGCCGGCGATGGGGTCGGTGACGCTGGTGAGGCGGTCGCCGGACCAGGTGGCGCGGAGCTGGGCGTTGAAGCGGCCGAGGCGGTATTTGATGCCGCCGTTGGCGGATTTGGCGGCGAAGCCGATGCGTTCGATGTCCTGGCGGGCGCCGTGGAAGGATTGGGAGGTGAGGGAGCCGAAGAGGGCGACGCCTTTGAGGATGCCGGGGAGGAAGGTGAGCTGCTGGTTGTATTCGATGGTGAGGCCGTAGATGGAGCGGGTGCCGACGGCGTTGGCGGCGGAGCGGTAGTTGACCTCCTCGCCGTCGTCGAAGTCGGCGAGGTTGCCGACGGGGATGCCGGTCTGGAGGGCGGCCTGGGCGGCGGTGATGTCAACGGGGGTGATTTGCTTGTCGGTGATGTCGAGGCGGAAGCCGGAGAGGTTGAGGACGCCGGCGGGGTTGAGATACCAGTGGAGGCCGGCGTAATATTTGGTGGTTTTTTCGGGTTTGAGGAGTGGGTTTGGGACCCAGACGGTGCGGCTGTAGATGTCGGAGTTGATGACGCCGGAGAGGTTGTTGTAGTCGGGGCGGAGGATGGCCTGGGAGGCGGAGAGCTGGAAGCGGAGGTTTTTGGCGAGGTCGTATTTTAGGCCGCCGCTGAGGAAGAGGTTGGAGTAGTCGCGGTTGCGGGGGAATTTCCTGCCGTCGTGGTATTGGTAGAGGACGCCGGGGATGGTGTTCATGTCGAGGGGCAGGCCGGTTTCGTCGTAGATGGTGTAGTCGAACATGCCGGAGGCGATTTGCTCGGGGGTGGCGGCGGCGCGGGCGGCGAGGATTTCGTCCCAGGTGCGCATGTGGAGGATCTGGGTTTCGGTGGCGGTGCGTTCGAAGCGGAGACCGGCGTTGAGGTGGAGGCGTCCGTAGCTGGTGGTGGCTTCGAGGTAGGCGGCGGTGATGGCTTCGGTGAGTTCGCGGGAGGCGAGGAGTTTGCGGCGGAAGTTGCTGACGTCGTCGGACTCGAACCATTCGGGGTGTGCCTGGAAGATGGACCAGAGTTCGGCGTTGTTGTCGGCGCGCCAGCTTTGCCCGCCGATGTTGCCGCCTTTGCCGCCGAGGGCGAAATCGAAGACATAGTTTTTGGTCCAGGGGACTGGGGTTTCCATTTGTTTGCCGATGGGGCCGAGGTAGTTGTAGGTGTTGTTTTCCTGCTCGAAGGAGAAGTCGCTGTGGCGGATGCCGCCGCCGGTTTTGAAGGTGACGGGGTGGCCGAGGATGCGGCGGGCGTAGGTGAGGTCGATGTAGGCGGAGGTCTGGGTGTTTTCGGAGAGGGCGGGGCTGCTGCTGATGCCGAAGGAGTAGCCGGAGTGGCGGTTCCAGTTTTGGGGCTGGGTCCAGTCGGTGCCCTTGGTTTGGATGAGGTTCCAGGCGGGGGAGGAGCTGTCGGGGCGTTCGGCGATCCAGCCGAGGCCGCCGATGCGGTCGCCGACGGTCTGGAAGTAGCCGCGTTCGCCGTCCTGCCATTCGCGGATGGAGCGGGAGTAGGCGCCGCGAAATTCGAGCTGGAAGGGGCCGTTTTTGTAGGAGAGGCGCGGGGAGAAGAAGTAGTTTTCGTCGTGGACGTAGCGGAGGGTGTTGCCGGTGTAGAGGGCGGTGTCGTTGCTGGTGGAGTGGGTGGGTTCGACGATCCATTTTTCGAGGGTGGATTCGGGGCGGGTGCCGGAGGAGGGGCCGGTGTAGCCGTCGGCGGTGGAGTTGGTCTCGGAGGCGCGGAGGTTGACGTAGAGGTGGTAGTATTCGTTGTCCACGCGGGAGAAGGTGTTGCGGAGGGAGAGGATGAGTTTTGGTGTGATTTTGAAGTCGAGGGAGAGGTTGGCGGCGAGGCGGGTCTGGATGCGGGGGCCGTCGCGCCAGATGAGGCGGGTGATGGCGGGGTCGGCGGAGAAGTCCACGCCGGGGTTGAGGGTTTCGTCGGGGACGGGGTAGGCGTAGTGGGTTTCGTGGGACTGGTTGAGCATGTAGGAGGCGTAGCGGGAGACGCTGGCCTCGATGCCGAGGCGGCGTTTGAGGAAGACGCCGCCGTAGTTGAGCTGGCCGCCGGGGTAGGTGCGGTAGTGCTTGCGGTCGTCGGGCATGTAGGCGCGGCCGAGTTCGATGGCGTCGCCGATGCCGTCGAGGCCGAGCTGGAAGCGGAGGACGGGGCGGCGGAGGTCGAAGGCGTATTTGCTTTTGAGGTTGAAGGAGCCGGCGGCGGCGCCGGCGTCCATGCTGGCGGTGAGGGTTTGGTTGAATTCGATGGATTCGACGCCGGTGATGGGGATTTGCTCGAAGCGGTTGGCGCGGGAGACGCCGTTGGCGGAGGCGAGGGTGATGCCGTCCATGGTGAAGCTGGCGTATTTGGGGTCGAGGCCGGCGACGCGGACGGCGGCGGCGTCGCCTTCGTCGTAGTCGATGGTGACGCCGGGCATGTATTTGAGGAATTCGCCGATGGCGCCCATGGTGAGGTCGCCGAAGTTGTCGGTGGCGATGACGGTCTTGGCGTTGGGGGCGGCGCGCTGGTCCATGATGGCCTTGGCCTGGCCGGTGCGCTCTTCGGAGACGACGAAGCGGTCGAGCATGACGACGGGGCCGGCGGCGCCGGCGGCGGTGGCGCGGCTGTCGATGATGAGGGGTTGGAGGTCGAAGTCGGCGGTGAGGGTCGCGCCGGGGGCGGCGGTGAGGGTGGCGGTAGCGGTCTGGACGCTGGTGTAGCTGGCGGTGAGGGTGACGGGGCCGGCGGGGACGGTGATGGCGTAGGCGCCGCCGTCCTCGGTGAGGACGAAGTTGCCGGTGCCGGCGAGGCGGACTTCGGCGTTGCGGAGGTAGAGGCCGGTGGCGGCGTTGAAGACGCGGCCGGTGATGGTGGCCCGGGCGGGCGGCGTCGGCGTCGGGTCGGCGGGGGCGGAGAAGAGTGAAAGGTGAAAGGTGAAGAGTGAAAAGAGGGCGGCGGCGGTGGCGGCGCGGCGAGGAGCGGGTCTGGAAACTTGCGCTGTTTTGGGGGCGATGGGTGTGTTCATGGGCGGCTTGGTTTTTTGGAATTTGAGATTTTTTTGGGATTTGGGATTTTGGGCCTTGGGATTTTTACCAGGTGTAGGCCACGGTGAGGGCGGCGGTGTGGCGGGTGCGCGTGGAGGCGGTTTCGTGGTCGTAGGAGAGGGCGGCGCAGGTGTGGGCGGTGAGGGCGGCGCGGAGGGCGAGGGCGAGGATGGTGGTGTCGGCGTAGTAGTCGCCGCGTTCGAGGGTGACGGGGGTGCCGGGGGAGTCGTAGTAGTGGGTGATGAGGCTTTCGCGCGGGGTGTTGACGGTGTGTTTGCGGGCGAGGGTGAGGTCGGCGGTGACGGGGCGTTTGAGGAGTTTGAAGGTCTGGCCGAGGCGGGCGCCGTAGAGGGCCTGGCCGATGGCGTCGTCGAAGTCGTTGATGATGAGCGGGGAGAGGCCGCGTTCGTAGTGGCCGGTGATTTTGAGTTTCGTGTAGCGGGCGGTGGCGAAGGGGCGGAGGCGGGCGGTTTTCCAGGGGGTGAGGGTGAGGCCGGCTTCGAGGGCGCCGGCGTAGTAGGAGGTTTCCCATTTGCCGCGGGTGAGGTCGGCGGCCTCGTAGCGGAGGGAGTCGGTGCGGGCGCGGCCCGTGGAGGCGTCGGCGGCGAGGTGGAATCTGCCGAAGCGCAGGGCGAGGTAGAGGCCGATGAGTTTTTGCTGGGTGGCGAGGGAGGGGTGGGTGGGGGTGTCGAGGTGGTTT